>CAUJJY010000001.1 GCA_963205155.1 Candidatus Zixiibacteriota bacterium
TGAAGCCATGCCGAAGGATTCGCATCCGATGGCGATGTTTGATACCGCCATTCTGGTCATGGAAAGAGAATCGAAGTTCCGTGAGCATTATGATGCCGGAATGCCGAAGAGCGAATACTGGATTTGGACGCTTGAAGACGCACTTGATATCATCGCGAAGCTGCCCGAAATCGCAGCCGGCGTGTATCGGATGAAGTTCGACAAGGGATCGCGCATTCCGTTCGATCCGTCGCTTGACTGGTCACAGAATTACGTGAAGATGCTGGGACTGCCGGATCCAACCGGCAAGTTTGCCGATTGCATGAGACTGTATCTCGTTCTGCATTCTGACCACGAATCAGGAAACGTCAGCGCTCATACTACCTTCTGTGTCAATTCCGCTCTTTCCGATCTGTACTACTCGCTCTCTGCCGGCCTTAATGGTCTCGCGGGTCCGCTTCACGGCCTTGCCAACCAAGAGTGCCTGCATTGGGTGCTGATGGTAAAGGAAAAATTCGGCGGCGTTCCGACTGATCAGCAGTTGAAAGAGTTCGCGTGGGAAACCCTTAATTCTGGTAAAGTCGTGCCGGGTTACGGCCATGCCGTTCTTCGTATCACCGACCCGCGCTTTGCGGCGTTCCTTGATTGGGGTAAGAAGAATATCGGAAACGACGAAGTATTCCAACTTGTCGCGAAGGTATTCGATGTCGTCCCGACAGTGCTTCAGCAAGTGCAGAAGATTAAGGATCCGTGGCCGAACGTGGACGCCGGATCGGGCGCACTGCTCTATCACTTTGGCTTGAAGGAATTTGCATATTATACTGTCTTGTTCTCCGTATCGCGCGCCCTGGGCGTGTGCGCACAAGCTGTTGTGGCACGCGGTCTTGGTTGGCCGATCGAAAGACCAAAATCAGTTACTACCAAGTGGCTGAAGTCACAGATTAAGTAATTGATCTTTGGAACTTTGAAATGATACAGGCGTTAGAACAAGTAGTGAAAATAGTTCAGACAGCATCGCCCGATGCTGATGACATTTGAGTAATCCTACCGGAAGGGCCTGAGGTTGATCGCTTCAGGTTGCTCCTCGGGGACCCTTCCTTATCCTACCCTGTACCCAACGGACTGGGCGGTTCGAAAGAATCGCCCAGTCTTCCTTTTGGGGCCTGTTGATTTTCAGCTGTGATGCGGACAACGGCGCGGACGACTATTGACAGCGCATGAGTTCACGAATGGGGGCAAAACTGATTAAGCCAATTCCCAGTTCTTTGATGAGCGATTGAAATTCGGGTGAGATGAGAATGTGATAGTCCCATTCACGCACTGACCAGATGTTGCGGTCAGCTCTTCCCTGTTCGCTAAGACGGTGTTCGTAGCGTGGGTCAGCGGGGTGGAAATATATCTCTGTCACACCGGACGGCAGATTCTGGAGCAGGCGGCACATATAGTGTTTCTTCTCTGACAGAGCAGCAAAGCCATCTATTGGCAAATAGACAAAGTTATCGGTGAATTGCAGTTGAAGGCGACGTGCCCGTTCGATCCAGCCATCGCCGAGTCCGATTTGCTCCAACAGCGCTCGCGAACCCATCCGCAAAGGGAGGCGGAATTTGGCGGCCAGGCTCAAGTAAAGGTCGGCGAATTCCGCACGGAGTTGCATGGTGCCTTCGTGGCTGTCTATGTGGGTGACATCTATTCCATCGGCCATTGCGCGCTCGATTTGGGCAGTGGCTTCATACAGGGCCTCTTCTGGATCTGCCTTGAGAAAGAACGCATCGCGGTCGAGGTGGAACTTGCGAGCTGAATCGACCAGGCTGGAGACGTTCTTGGGGTCACTGATGGGACCGACTAGCGCTTCCGGCAATGATGAGGTCATTGTGATATGAACACCACAGGCCTGTGACTGTGATTTAAGGCGAATAACCGCATCGCGATACTCTCCTGCAGTGACCATGATTGTTGTCGACGAAATCTTGTCCGCCGCAAAGAGGTCGGCGATGGTCCGATTGATACCAGCAGTCAGCCCGAGATCGTCGGCGTTGATGATCAACAATCTGTCGGTTGCCGAATAGCCCAGGTGTTCGGCAAGTGTACCCAACTGGCCACGATGGAGGTAGGGCTCGGGAGGTGAGAAAGGATACATATCTGATTATACCACGAGAACGGCTTCGTGGCAAGCTGACTCGGCGGTAGCCTGGGGGAAATTAAAGGGAGTGGTGGAGGGGGGATACCCGAAGTCACCTTCGGGCGGCTGGTTGGTCCAGCGCACACCACTCCCAAATCTCATGCGTGGTATGCCAAGGGTTATGAACATGCAAAAATTATGCCGACGATCTGGTTGCGGGCAACGCAATCCCATTCGGCATTGTTAGGACTGTTAAAGAACCACCGGCGAGCTTGAACAGACCGATTCAAGTGTCTTCAAGCGGACAAATGACGGATGCTTTTGTACCATTTTTATGCAATTTGTTGCCGAAATCGACTCTACACTTGATGTCCCGCCTATTGGAATCAGGGCACCAAATGTCCATTCAAGCCGTTAGTCGGCACAACCACACGATCCAGCTCCACCACCGAAAATGTGGCTGATAATGGCAACAACATCGGAAATGGTGAGCTGACCGCTGCAGTCCATATCGCCACCGCCGGTGACATACGGTGGTGATCCTCCGGCAAAGATGTGCTCGATCAAAAACACGGCATCGGAGATATTGATCGACCCCGTGAAATTGGCATCACCCTTCATGGCAAAGCAGGATGGGAATTTCGCCGCCGCCAAGGGTCCATCGCCAACATCAAAGCGAGCGAGCACAGTACCTGCGGAATCGATTTCGGTGACTGTGTCATCGGCGAAGTTGCAGGTGACGACTGTTGAATCCGAGACTGCTGTCAACGAAGTAACGCCCCAATCAGTGTTGAGCGGATTGGCCGGGCCGTGCAGCAGAGTGAGTTCATTGAGCCCGATTGT
>CAUJJY010000002.1 GCA_963205155.1 Candidatus Zixiibacteriota bacterium
TAGGATGGCCCAGTTGTGCGCTGGTAGATAACGGATGCAAGTGTGATCACTATCGCAAGTATCCACAGCCAATATGTCTTGTTCAAGTTATCAAGCATCTGTCAGTCCAGTTGTCACCCGACAATATGTGGGATATTATCCTCTGAAAGCAAGCTACTTAGAGGTTGCCAAGATGGCTTGCGATTGATTAAAATAATTCCCGATCATTGGCGACTGCCAGATTCCCGGAAACTTAGATGAAATGGCCGCAATCATGAAGATCAATAAGCCGATAACAACTTGCCTTTTGATAACACTCGTAATGCAAATACACTTCGCTTATCCGGCATTTGCCGGCAGTCAGGGAAATCAAATAACGGAGATTTCCGGTGTTGCACGACAAGGTAGCCGCCTGCTCTTCGTGAGTGATGACGAACCCGGGTGTTACTTCGAACTTAAGATCGAGGATGCCGCCGCGTCGGTTATTCCGATAGATCCAGACAAGCTCAAACGGATTCCGATGAAGGGCTGCGAAGCTGTTAGCGACTTCGAGAGCATAGTCGTCTTAGCCGACGGTCGGGTTGCCGTGCTTTCAGAAGACCTGCACGCCCTCTACTCGCAAACTTCGGTTGGCAGCAAAACATGGGGAGTTCTCGCAAAATTCAATCAGACTGTTACGGAATTTGGGAATCGCGGTCTCGAAGGGGCGGCGACTTTAGCATTGCCGAACAGCGCATCACGGATAGCTGTAGTCTGGGAAGGTGGATATCCGGCCTTGACGTCTTTGCCGGAACAGATCCAAAATGCGCTTGGACACGGACCATTACAGCCGATTCTTATTGTCGCCGATGTGCCGCGCAACGCTTCGGAGTTGTTCATTAACGACTCGGCAAGTTATCGCGTACTGCAAACGCCCAAAATCAAGGACGCCGGCAATTCAAATGTAGCGCCGATCATCGTAGATTCGGAATTACCGAAATCAGCGGAGCCTTCACCGCAAACTGCGCCGCCGTTTGCGCAGCGGTACCGTGCTCCCGACCTCGTTTGGCATATCTGGTCCGAAGGAAAGGATGTCGACACAGGTCTGATCGTTATTCTTAGCTCCGAAAATGCACCGCTTCGAGGATCCGGCGCTAAGCGGGAATACAAGTATAAAGATTTCCAGCGCTATGATCTCCAAGGCAAACCGGTCGGCAATTCCATCGAAATCAACGCACTGGTCAAACCGTTGTTCGAATCGGTTTCGCAGATGCAGACGGCAAAATGGTCCAGTCGGATGCGCGAACAGTTCAAGAAAGTGAAGGCGCTCTTGGACGAAAAAAACTGGGAAAATGTCAACTGGGAGGGTCTCGACTGGTTTGTCCGCGGACAAAGTTTGGTGCTTGTGTATGACAGCGAGCCCTCTGACCCGCCATTTGCTGTTGTAATAGCAATTCCGGACAATTGGAAGTAATCGGTGGCTGAAAAAAGCAACTCGATGCTTCGCTTTTTGCTATTCGGACTGCTCGTAGCCCTGTGGGTCTATGGCATTTATGATCTTGCCCAAGGCGAGAAACAGTGGGACTTCAAGACCTATTACTATGCCGCTGTTGCGCACGAACGAGGGCTCGATGCTTATGACACCAATGTGTTGGAGCAGATCGCCGGAAGTCCGATAAAGCTTTCCTATGTCTATCCGCCCCTGACACTGTGGTTTTTTCGTTCATTTACATTGGTCGAATTCAAAACAGCGTACTTCGTCTTCCTGTATCTCAAGCTTGTCCTCTTGATTGCGCTCTTACTCCTGTGGAGAAAGAACCTGTTTCAAGGAGAGGATGACCTCCTGTTCCTTTGGTTCATGACCCTGGCCTACGCATCGACCGTTTATTGGGATTTCGTTGCCGGGAACATCGGAATCGTTGAGCAGATTTTATTCTGGATCGCTATGATAGCATTGCCGCGCAAGCAAATGGTGCCATTCACCGTCGCAATTGTTGCCATCTCGTTCTTCAAGTTGACATTCATAGTATTCCTGGCTCTGCCGTTGCTTTGGCGGCAGAAGGACGCAGTGAAGTACGCGGCAGCCGGTTTTGCAGCCTTTGGCGGCTATTTGCTTGCTAATTACCTGACTGCGGAACGTGAGTTCAAGGTGTTTCTGTCGATTCTGGGAGTCATCGACGAACGGGGAGAAGCTTACAATCATTCACTATTGGCGATGATTAGGGACTTGTTCGACAAGTCAGAGGCAGCGAAGTATCTGGATGCCGTTCCGGCGATAGTCCCCGATGCGATTTACATCGCCAGTGTAGTCGTCATTGTGATTGTGAGCTGGCGGGCGATAAGGAGTCGCTCCAAGATGGATGGAGAGGATTTTCATCTCGACACAATCTATTTCGCCTGTTTGGTATATGCTCTGGCAATGCCACGCATGAAGACCTATTCGTTTATTCTGTTGATTCCACCGACATATCACGTAATCCGGAAATGTGTGAAACCGGAGGCATTCATCTACCTGTTTATGTTACTCGCTCTCACGAAGTGGACGCCGTTGCCGGTACCAGATTTCGCTCGGTTCTTGTGGTGGTACTTCCCCTGGCTCTCGGCACTGCTGATCTGGGTTATTCTTGTCCGTTACCTCAGGCAGCCAGGAATTAGTGTAGTTTCGCAGCCGACCGGTAAGCGAGAATACTAAAATCTACCCCAAAAAAAGCAGGGGCCCCCGACTCGCGCCGAAAGGTCCCATGCACCGATGTAGAATGACGAGACGAATTCTTTCGTCCCCTCCTTAAACAGAGTATCGTCACAAATTGTTCGTACATTAATTGACCTAAATTCGCGAGATTTGTGGAGATATTTGTCTATTAGACTTTGCGGGAGTCCTCACTTAAAAACAAAAGGAGCTCCTCCCTCACAAAGGAGCTCCTCTATCCCCTCCTCTTCAGTACCCTTCACCGCCAAAGTGTTTCTCAAGAGTAACTGACTTCGGGACTTCTAATTGCAATCCCTGTGCCGGACGGACTTCGAATTTTGCAACTCGCGTAACTTTATGATTGATAACATGTTAAATAGTAGGAGGTTGTTCGCGAGTTAGGCTACAGACACTCCCAACTCGCAGATTGTGCGACGAGTGGTTCGTCATTTCATCGCTCGTGCTGCTGTAATCTATTGATTTGCAGATACTTGCGTTGCCGCAAACTCTGCGTAAGAAAGGCCGCCCTGACTTCAGATCAAGACGGCCCAAAGAGGTCTTATAGAATCGAGTGATTACTTATGATCGGAGAACATCGCTTTGTGAACAAATCCAGCCAAAATGCCGCCGATGATCGGAGCCAACCAGAAGACCCATAGTTGTGAAATCGCCCAGTCGCCGACAAAAATCGCCGGACCGGTGCTACGAGCTGGATTTACAGAAGTGTTCGACACCGGAATACTGATCAAGTGGATCAGAGTCAGCATTAGACCGATGGCAATCGGTGCAAATCCGGCGGGGGCGCGCTTGTCAGTCGACCCGAGGATGACCATCAGAAACATGAAGGTCATCACAATCTCGCAAACCATGACCGCCATCAGAGAATAACCGCCCGGAGAATGTTCGGCGAATCCATTGGAAGCAAAACCACCGGCCGTGGAAAATCCGGCTTGACCACCGGCGATTACATACAAAATGCCCGCGCCGGCGATACCGCCGAGCACCTGGGCGATGATGTAGGGTGCAAGCTCCTTTCCGTCAAACCTGCCGCCAGCCCACAGGCCGAATGACACGGCCGGATTCAGATGGCAACCGGATATGTGCCCGATAGCAAACGCCATCGTCAATACCGTCAGACCGAATGCCAGGGCGACACCTACAAAGCCGATTCCGAGATTTGGGAACGCGGCAGCTAATACCGCACTGCCACAGCCGCCCAGCACCAGCCACAATGTGCCGAGGAACTCGGCGCCAAGTTTCTTTGAAAGTGACATGCGATTCCTTTCGTGTCACAGGGTTTGTGAAGCGGAATTGCTGCGAACAGGAGCGACCTCTGACTTCTTCATTCGCGAACTCCTACCCCCAGCGTTGATTTTTCTTATGTCTCGAATTTGCCTCGTATTAAAATATTTGGCAAGGAGAGAATGGACCAGACAGGGATTGCCCTGAATGGGAACCGGCGGGCATGAAATTGTCAAGCCAGTCGCATTACGACTGGCTTGACTTGTGGTGTTTCTTACTTGGCCTTCTTGGGCGTATGGACCGATAGTCCGTGCACGTCGTGAGCGGCTTCCATGACTGCTTCGGCAAGCACCGGGTGGGCATGAAACACATCGCCAAGCTGTTCGGCGGTCATTTTCTGGCTCATGGCGACGGCAACTTCGTGGATGAGATCCGTAGCATGGGCACCGACGATATGCGCTCCAAGTATCCTGTCGGTCTTCTTGTCGGCTATGATCTTCACACCGCCGGCAATTTCGCGCTCGGCTTTGGATTTGCCCAAGACGCGGAACTGGAACTGGCCGATGCGAACATCGCGACCTTCTGCCTCGGCTTTCTGCTGTGAAAGACCGATTGATCCAACTTCAGGGTCAGTGAAAATCGTTATCGGAACGGCATTG
>CAUJJY010000003.1 GCA_963205155.1 Candidatus Zixiibacteriota bacterium
ACTCGTGAAATCATCAATCGATTGATTCAGGACAACACGCTGAAGGTTGTGGCCGCAGCCGACGCAGATGCCATATTGCGGGGGGAGGTGGTCAAGTACGAACGAAACGCCTACACCTACGACAAATCGGACAATGTTTCAGAGTATCGCGTCAATATTTACATCAACTTCGTCATGGAGCGCAAAGGCGGGAAGGCGCTGGCCGAGCGAAGCTATGTGCTTGGCTTCGGAGTGTACTCGGCCACGACACAGACTGAAGACGACGGCAAACAGCAGGCAATTGATAAATTGGCTCGCGATATTGTCGATGAATTAACGAAATCCTGGTAGGAACTTTTCGAGTCCTGCCGTACTATTATAGATGTTCATGAGGCTGCAAACCGACAACCCTGAGGAAATCGCAATGAGACGAATTGTCTTATTCTCTACTCTCCTGATGCTCGTTTTATCATCGACACTTTTGGCTGGAAAGAGCAAGGTCGGAACTACCGCCTATCCGTTCCTCAAGATCGGTGTCGGCGCCAAGGCGCTGTCAATGGGCGGCGCGTTTGCGGGCCTCGCCAACGATGAGTCGGCAATTTATTACAACCCCGCCGGGCTAGTGGGAATGCAAACCAAAGCGTTGTCCGCTTCATACATGAACTATGTGGCGGATATCCAATCCGGCAGCGTGATGTTTGTAATGCCGAAAGGGACAACCGAAACGGAAGATGACCAGTATAGCTACAGCGAAGATGACGAACCGATCCTCTATGACAGCAAGTCGGCTCTGGCTTTTGCGATCACTTATTTGAGCTATGGAACAATTGATGAGACCAACTCATCGGGTCAGGTAATCGGCGACTTTTCCGGATCTGACATGGCTTTCACACTTGGCTATGCCAACAAAATTGCCAAGCAGTTATCGGTCGGCGCCAATGTGAAGTTCATCTACCAGAAAGTCGACGAGTTTTCTTCTCAGGGTATAGCTGCTGACTTAGGCCTACTCTATCGCCTGAAAGATGGGCGCACCAATCTAGGTGTTTCGGCTTCGAATCTTGGTGTTCAATTGTCCGGGCTTTCCGAAGAACACAAAGACCCGCTTCCGATTCTGGTACGCGCCGGGCTCTCACACCGCCTGCGCGAAATTCCAATCACAGTCTCCGGGGAGGGCGTGCTGCCTTCAGATAATGATTTGTATGGCGCGATCGGATTGGAGTATCAACCCAATATTCCACTCGCCTTCCGCGCCGGCTACTCAAGCTTTGGTAGCAACTACAAGACTGATGGTGATAAAGACAATACCGCCGGATTCTCTTTCGGAGCCGGGTTCTCATTTCCAAAAATCAATATCGACTATGCTTTCCTTCCCTATGCTGATTTGGGATCGTTGCATCGCGTCAATTTGGCATATCGCTGGTAATAGTGTTTCGAAAACTGCTTTATAGCTTGCCGATATTATCCGCATTAATCATCCTTTCATGTGGCAGCGATGGACCATCGGCCCGCAGCCGCGTGCTTGACTTTGTGCGACTGATTCAGGCCGATTCTCTTGCTGATATTACCCCCTTTGTGGACTTGGATTCCTTGGCAGCAAACGAGTTTAGCGATGCAAAGTATGACAGCCTGACCCTCGCAGAAAAAAAACAACGCTTGTTAACAGGATTCATTGGTTCAGGTGAGTACCGTGGCGTATGGGCCAAGTCACAAATCGTGGTGAATGAGGAATTTCGCCGGGATGACACGACTGCGCTCGTCGAAGTGTCGTTTATCGATCGGTCGACCCGCATTCAATATTACTCCCAAATGGGGCTCAAATTGAGGGGCGGTGTTTGGGCGATTACCAACTTCAAAGCCAACCAGGAAAACCGCGAGTCACGATAGTGACTGCTTCGCAAACCTCGCGCGCTGAATGAATTATCGATGACATCTTGGTTTCAGTTCGGCAGGCGCGGTTCCTCTGTGCGTAATATCCAAGAAATCTCCGTGCACGAACTAAAGGAGCGGTTGGAGAGCGACAGCTCGCTGCTTTTGATTGATGTGCGAACAATAGAAGAATACGAAGATGCCCGTGTCCCGCATGTCAAAGCGCGAATTGAGTATCAGATCATTGCGCGCGACATCGATTTGACGCAATTTCCGAAAGACCAGCCAATCTATCTGATTTGCCGAGCCGGCCGGAGAAGCATGGTCGCAGCGAAAGAGTTGGCCGAATGCGGATTTCAAGAATTGATCAATATCAAAGGCGGGATGAACGATTGGATTCAGTCTCTCTATCCGGTGATTAAACGGTAGCCATCTGTTGCGCGTCTGCACATTGTCCCTCCGAAACTTTGGTTCGTTTGAAATTGTGGTCTGACATTATATTACGTCGCATCCATTTTCCGGAGCTTGCCAAAAAATCCCTTGCATTTCCCGGACACGTTTTGTAAAGTGCGGACTGTTATTTTTTGATTATCACGTCTTTTTGATAGCTCTATGGAGGAGATGATGTCGGTTGGGAAGTCGGTTTATCTCGCAATAGGCGTACTGTTTTCGGCTTTATTCTTGTTTGGTTGCGAAGGCGATCAAGGATCGCAGGGACCTGACGGATTTGAAGGACCAACCGGTCCTCCCGGAAACAACTATTCGCCCGCCCCGGTAGCCACGCAGAGTTTCGCTTTAATGGTCACTAACAGCACTACCAATGATTTTAACGGCGCAGCAAGTGTCGAAATCACATCTGATGCCAATGCAGTGCCTGGTGCAAACAGAGTCGTCGCGCGGTTATTGACCAAAGCTCCAACGTTGGATGGAGTCGATGGCGGCACTCAAGAGTGGGGTGACGCGCCTACATCCAATATTTCTTTGACTAACTTGTTTGGCGTCGACAACGGTATATCAACCGCGAAAGTTCGATTCGGCTATGATCGAACTTACGTTTATGCACTTGTCAGCTGGACGGAAGTCGCGACCGGTGACTTTATAGTTGCTGCTGACACGACGAAAGATTTTTGGACTTACTTCGAAGGCAATTGGAGTCGCTCCGGTGGTGAGGATAAGCTCTATCTGGCATGGGAGATTTCATCGGTTACTGGGTGGGATGCTGGCGGTATTGCTTCAATTTTCGACGGAGCGAATTTTAGAACCTCGGTTGATGGTGAGCGCGCCGATCTATGGGTCTGGCAGGCGACGGAATCGTATTACGCCGACTTGAGCTCAGACAATGTAGTAGTCTTCTCGGCAGAGAATGGCTTGCAGGCGGACCTCGGAATATCGGCCGTATTAGTAAATGATCCGGTCGGAGGCGGGCCGCGCTTTATGAGATCGAATTCGCCGAAGGCAGGGACGGATTATCCGTTACTGGCCTTTGAATATGCGGCGTTTGAGCCTGGTCTTGGTTGGCTAAATGGCGCGACCATCCCGGGATATATTACAATGGTTCCGGCCGGTTCGACGGCGGATATCCAAAGCGTCGCTACTTTCTTTAGCGATACTTGGATTGTCGAGCTTCGGCGCCTTCGAAACACAGGATATGCCGACGATCTCGGCCTGTAAACACGGCATCTAATTTTGGGAGTAATATAGCAATGCTTTTGATTTCGAGTTCTAGACTGCGGAGACCTCAGGGAGGAACAGATGCATAGGGGAATTATGTTCATCATCTGCCTGGGTCTTTTCTTGGGCATGATCGTGATGAGTGGTTGTGAGGGGGACAAGGGCGAACCGGGTCGGGTTGGTGGCCCCGGCGATCGCGGAATTCCCGGAACTGATCCGGATCTGGATCGACCGCAGGACCGTTACTTCGGTATAGGTGTCGTTAATGAAAATGAATTGGCCGTCGCCGGTAACAAGCGCGTCTTTCTGACTTTTGACTCGACGGCGCGAGCTTCCCGGGATACGGTGGTTGCTGCCCGAGTTCAAATCCCACCGCTAATCAACGGTATTGATGGCGAAGAGATTGAATGGGGTGAACAGAAATCGCGAGTTCGCACCAGCTTATTGAATACCACCAGCGGATTGACGGATCCCGAGCTTTTCGAAGTCGTCTGTCGCGCTGCATGGGATGAGTACTACATCTATACCTACTTCCAGTGGAAAGAGCGTAAGGTGTCCGTCCGTACAGAAACCGGCGACTCTACCATATATGAAGTCACTACTTCTGATGGTCCGAACGAATTGGTGATGGACGCTCTTAGCAAAATCATTGAGTCGATTGACTCCAGCTTGACACCTTATGACACAACACTATTTCAGTGGATCCGCGTTCCGATTCTCAATGTTGAGACTCTATTCTGTTTCTACGACCCGATTGAACAAGAAACGGTTTGCGTAATCGATACGACATTTGGCGATACGACACTTATCTGGTTCGACTCCAAAAAGGGCGAAGACAAGTTCGCTGTTTTCTGGGGTGATACCGATGTCGACAACTGGTCAGATTTAGCTTTCCGCGAGTTCTTCAATATGCCTGGTGCCGGCGGGGCTTTGCCGGCCGAATTATTTGTTGACGCATGGGTCTGGGGCGCAGGGACTTCGAATCCAGTTTCAACAGCTGATGATTGGAGTCTGACCTCCCGTGGAAAGGCGCCAGATGTCGGAGCCGCATCATTTATGATCAACCTCGCACTTCCAGATTCAGTTCCGCGGTATCAATTCTATCGTGACCCGAATTACAAGTCACAGTTGACGCTTCAGCGAGAGATTTATCCCCTCTGGTATTTCGACGCTGTCGGATTCAAGCCCGCAGGATGGGATCTCAATCGTCCAGTATACTTGCCGGGAATAATTTCGACGATTCCAAGCGGAAGTCGTGCCGACATTTATGCCCGCGCAACATTTGATGATTCAGGTGGCGGAATCTGGACCTTGGAAATACGCCGGGCTCGCAAGACAAACTCCGGCGACGACGTGGTCTTTTAGGAGGAGTGAGTTATGACATATAATAGATTCTTGATATTGGCAGGGTTGTTACTCGGTTTGCTCCTCCTGACCGTTCTCGGTTGTGACGGAATTTCCGGAGACCGCGGATTATCTGGCCCTCCCGGTTCGGGTGGTGAGGATTATGTTCCGCCGATACCGGAAAACCGATTCTTCTCGCTTGCAATTACGAACAACAGCCAACGCAACCATAATGGGGCGCCGAAGTTGTATCTGGCATTTGATGGCAAACATCAGGCGGCTGGCGATACAATTTATTGTGTGCAGTTGGCGAGCGGTGTCGCTCCGGCAATTGATGGACTTGACGATGACGGCACCGGCTGGGGCGATAAATTCACCGATGTCAATCTCTATCGGGCGGCGGGCGACTATAACTTCATCGAGTCCGCTCGAGTCCGTTCGGCTTTCGACAACAATTACATCTACTTCCAGTTCAGATGGACTGAAGTCGCCAATGCCGAGTTTGGTGTTGAAGTCGCACAGAACCTTGACCCCGATTACTGGATCTACCCCGAAGGCGGTTCCGGAAATCCAAGGCGGTGGACTAAGTCGACGACCAATGAAGATCGTTTGAACCTGTTCTTCGAGATTACTCCGGTGACGCGCTATTCGAGCGACGGTTGTTATGTGACTTGCCACACCGATGACGCCATCGTAAACGGCAACTTCCATGCCACCAGAGGTTCGCGCGAACGGATGGATATCTGGCATTGGACTTCCGCGACCACCAACTTCACCGGCTACGCCATGGATCGTTATATGGACAATGGCTTCAGCGGCGGAGTGCGAAATGATGTGGGAATGCCGGTATTTCGCACAAACCGCGAATTTACCGTGTTGGCAGCAGATACGACTGACCGTCCAATGTATATGGCATTTGATGACCCACATAGCAATTCCGGCTACCCGCTGTGGGATTACCAGATCCGCCCGATGGCCACTTCGGGATGGGTCGCGGGTGACAAGGTAGCGGGATTTGTCAACAGCATCCCGTGGGGATCGACGGCCGATATCCAGGCAATCGGTACCTATGATGATGGCACCTGGACCGTCGAAATGAAGCGCAGTCGCTTTACCGGCAACGGAGACGACGTCCGCTTCTAAAGCCTCCAGTTTCTGGAATATTGGGTCATCGGTCGTGTGCCGGTGACCCTTTTTCTTTATCGAAAGTTGATTGATTTTTCAGGCGCACTAATATAGCTTGAGGACACCATGTTAAAGGATGGCCGGCGATGATGCTAAAATCAAAGAGGATCTATTTGCGTCCCTTGCGGCGCAGCGACGCGATTGCCGTGTTTGATGCCGTGACCAAGAGTCGCAGCGACCTTGACCGTTACATGGTCTGGTCGCCGCTGACGACCAAGGTAAAACACACAGCGGCGTTTATCCGGCAAACCTTTGTCTGGCGACGGCGCGAAGTAGGCTATGCATTCGGCGTGTTTGAGGCTTCGACCGGGGAATATCTGGGCAACTGCGGATTGCACGATGTTCGCCACCGCATTCGTTCGGCAGAAATAGGATATTGGATCCGTTCCGATCAGGCCGGTAAGGGTCTGACGACGGAAGCCTCGGCTCTCTTGCTCAAGTTCGCTTTCGAGGGCCTTCAACTGCACCGTGTGATCTTGCGAGCCGCAACCGACAATGGCGGATCGAATCGGGTGGCAGAAAAGCTCGGTTTTCGACTCGACGGGATTCATCGACACGAGGAACTCCTCGCTCGCGGGTGGATCGATTACAACTATTTTTGCCTGCTCGAAGAAGAGTATCGAACTGCGCGAGATCATATCAATGCGCTGATTACCAGATAAAAGTGGCACATAAATATAGTTATTATTTCAAAGAGGTTTGGCGTGTTAGCAAAGGTTGTTTCTTCTGCCGTATTGGGCATCGATGCCTACACCGTCGAAGTCGAAGCTGATATCACTCCCCAATTGCCGATGTTTGCGACTGTCGGCTTGCCTGACGGCGCAGTTAAGGAAGCCAAGGAGCGGGTCATGTCGGCAATCAAGAACAGTGATTTCATTTTCCCCAACAAGAAGGTCACGATTAATCTGGCGCCGGCAGACATCCGCAAAGAAGGCTCGGCGTTCGACCTGCCAATGGCTGTCGGAATTCTTGCGGCAACGGGTCAGGTAATGCGCGAGGAATTTCACGACGTCGTGATGCTCGGTGAGTTGTCGCTCGACGGCTCACTCAAAGCCATCGAAGGTGTACTCCCGATGGCAATGAACGCCCAAAAAGCAGGCTTGCGTGCAATCGTTGTGCCGCGGGAAAATGCGCCCGAAGCCGCCATGGCGCAGGGTGTCGCGGTGTATCCCGTTGGCTCACTCAAAGAGGCCATTGCTTTCCTCGAAGACGAAAGACTTGTTTCGCAGTTCACAATCGACATCAAGGCCGTATTCGATACTGCCCGAAGCTACACGACCGACTTTGCCGAGGTAAAAGGGCAGGAAGGAACCAAACGGGCACTCGAGGTTGCCGCCGCGGGCGGGCACAACATCATTCTCGTTGGTCCTCCCGGGTCTGGCAAGACAATGCTGGCACGGCGGCTGCCATCGATACTACCGGATATGACACTCGATGAAGCGCTGGAGACGACCAAAATCCACTCGGTGGCGGGAATCCTCCCGCCGGACACTCCGCTCATTGCCACGCGACCGTTTCGCTCGCCGCATCACACCATCAGCGATGCCGGCCTCATTGGCGGCGGTCGGATTCCGAGGCCGGGAGAAGTGAGTCTATCTCACAATGGCGTGCTGTTTCTCGATGAGCTGCCGGAGTTTCGCAAGGATGTGCTGGAAATGTTGCGTCAACCGCTGGAAGATGGTTCGGTGACCATTTCACGAGCGATGACATCGCTGACCTATCCATCCAAGATGATGTTAGCAGCGGCCATGAATCCTTGCCCTTGCGGATATCATGGCGATATGTCGCATGAGTGTACCTGCAATCCGATGCAGATTCAGAAGTACCGCAGCAAAATTTCCGGACCGCTTCTGGATCGGATCGACATCCACATTGAAGTCCCGGCAGTCAAATTCAAAGAGCTGTCGGATTTGAATCTGGCCGAGAAATCGGAACAAATCCGCTTAAGAGTCAACGAAGCCCGGTCGCGCCAGCATGCTCGTTTTGCCGGACACAAGCAGCTCTATTGCAACGCTCATATGGAGTCGCGTGACATCCGTGAGTTCTGCCCGCTCGATGACAAGAGTCAGGATTTGTTGCGTCTGGCAATCGGTAAACTCGGATTGTCCGCGCGGGCTTACGATCGGATCATCAAGGTGGCGCGAACGATTGCCGATTTGGAATGCGTCGACAACATCAATGTCCAGCACATTTCCGAGGCCATCCAATACCGGAGTCTCGATAGAAGTTTGTGGACGAATTGACTTGGAACTTTGCAGCCGGGAATCTATTACTATTAAACAATCGGAGGTGCCGAACCGTTAAATAGGCGATGGAGAATTTGGTAAGGAATGGAGACCGGTCGATGAAGTCCAAGGTTGTACTTACATTCTGCGTTTTCTTGAGCCTCAGTTTCGCTTCATCAGTTACCAATAACGCGTTCGCAGGTAACAAAGTCGACATCCCCGCCGAAAGACTCATCGGCGACTCCATCAAAGTCTGGATTTTCTTCACGGATAAAGGCGAGTCGATTGGCCGCATCTCAAAACCAACGGCCGTTTCTTCACACGCCGTGACGAGACGACTTGCCCGTGCCGCCGCTGTCGATTATACCGGCTTCGATCGCTCGGTACCTGATGACTACCTTGCGCAAATTCAACCCTTCATCCAGAGAGTGGACAACCAGTCACGCTGGCTCAATGCCGTTAGCGCCTATATAAGGCCGGCTAACCTTGATAATGTCGCACGCCTTGCCTGTGTTAAGGAGATCCGATCCGTTGCGGTCTACACTCGCCCTAACGAACCGATACCACAAGACCAAGTCACCCTTGAAAAACCGTCGGAGCCCTATCCACCGGAATATGGTCCTTCCTGGACACAGATGAATCAGATTCAAGTACCCGCTCTCCATACGTTGGGATTCAAAGGCGAGGGCATAAGAATTCTTGTTATGGACACCGGTTTTCGCATCGATCATCCGGTCTTTGTCAACACCGATATTGCGGCGACACACGATTTCATCAATGACGATGAAGATGTTCAGGACGATGGCGAGATTCCTGCGACACAGCAGTCACACGGTACGCAAACACTTTCGGTAATCGGAGCAAATGCACCAAACCTGATGCTGGGAGTTGCTTATGAAGCGACCTTTCTGCTGGCTAAGACAGAACTTTACGGCCCAGAAAACATCACCGAAGAGGACGACTGGGTTGCAGGACTTGAGTGGGGCGAAGCTCACGGCTGCGATGTAGTCTCAAGTTCTTTGGGTTACATTGATTGGTACGACTATGCCGACATGGACGGCAATACCGCTATCACAACCAAGGCAGCAGATATTGCCGCTTCGCTGGGCGTGATGGTAGTAAATTCAATTGGCAACGGTCAGCGCGTATCGGCACAACCTACACTGATTGCGCCATCCGATGGCGACAGTGTTTTCGCAATTGGCGCGGTGACTTCCGCAGGCGAAATCACACATTTCTCGTCAAATGGACCATCCTCCGACGGACGCGTCAAACCCGATCTCTGTGCGTGGGGTGCAGGGAATACCGTTGCCAATCCATCAAGCAACGGGCTGACGACCAACAGCGGAACATCGTTTTCATGTCCACTTGTCGCTGGAACTGTGGCATTGCTACTTGAGGCTAAACCAGAATGGAAATATGGCGAGATCTTCGAAGCACTGACCTCGACCGCGACTCGAGCAGACAATCCCGATTCCGTTTATGGTTACGGCCTCGTTCGAGCATTCGATGCCCTCAATTATGAAGACCACGAGGCACGCAATATTGTCGGAATCTCTGCCTATCCGAATCCATTCTCGACAACGGTGAGCTTTGACTTTGAGGTTACCCCGATCGGCGAAGTTGAGGTTCGCATCTACACAGTCGCGGGCGAAAAGGTGGCAACTCTCACCCGCGCAATTGGCGATCCGGCACCCCTAACGTGGAACGGCACAAATCAGGATGGAGAAGAGGTCGCTGATGGTGTGTACATCGCGTATATCACGGCTTCCGGTACCTCCGAAATTCGAAAGATCCTCAAAGTCGGAGCACGCAACGGCCCGGGTTTTTAGCTATGTTCCCGCCAAATCCCAACGAAACCTTGTGAAAATCGTCACTTTTTTGCATTTGACTTGCGAAAATCGAGCGGCTATACTGATTGCCGAAACGCGGTAGAGCCCGCGTTTTCGCATAGTTACGTCGGGACCGAAATCCTGACAAGATTCGTCTTAGCAGGAGTTGTTTATGCGCCTCTATGAATATGAAGCCAAGGATCTCTTCAGCAAATTCAAGATTCCCATAAGTTCGGGAAAGTTGGCAAGCACACCGGACGAGACGGTCCGTGTTGCCCTGGAAGCAGGACTTCCTCGAGTGCTCAAATCACAAGTCTTGACCGGTGGTCGCGGCAAAGCTGGCGGTATCAAAATCGTCAAGACCGAAACTGAACTGCGCGAAGCCGCCGCCGCACTTTTCAAATTGTCAATCAAGGGTTATCCGGTTGACAAGGTGCTGGTTGATGAGGTGCTCAATATTGCCCAGGAATACTATCTCGGTGTCACCATTGATCGCGCCAACTACAAGTTGGTAGTGATCGCCTGTGCCGACGGCGGTGTCGAGATCGAAGAGACCGCACGGACGCACCCGGAGAAAATTCTCAAACTCTCCTATGATGTCGATGAGGACTTCCACAGCTTCGACGCAATCAAGGTCGCCAAATTTCTCGGATTCTCGGGCGATCAGATCAAGGCATTCACTCCAATCGCAATTGGTCTTTATAACTTCTTTAAGAAATATGACGCTAAGCTGGCTGAAATCAACCCGTTGGTTCGTACTGCAGAGGGCAAGTTACTGGCCGCCGATGCACGCGTCTCGCTCGATGACGATGCTCTTTTTCGTCACGCCGACCTGCAGAGCATGGGAATTGAGGTTCGGCACGAAGAGGGCGAAATGACTCCGCGCGAGAAGCAGGCACAGGAATGGGAAATTCCTTATCTCGATCTTGACGGCGATATCGGCATGTTCCCGGGTGGCGCTGGATTTGGCATCATGGGAAACGACTTCATCCAATATTATGGCGGCAAACCTGCTAACTTTATGGATTCAGGCGGTGGCCCGACGCCGGAACGTCTTGCCAAAATGCTGATCCTGCTCGATGAAAACCCGCAGGTGAAAGCCATCTTCGGCGCACGCTTCGGCGGCATCAGCCGCTGCGACGACTTCGCCAAAGGCGTCGTAATGTTCCTGAAAGATCACGGCCTCTCCAAGCCGATGGTAATGCGCTTCACCGGCAACATGTGGCGCGAAGGAATGCAGATTTTCGAAGATGCCAAGAAAGAAAATCCCAAGATGTTCGAGAAGATCGAATATCACGGCATCGAGACTCCGATCGAAGAGATCGCCAAGCGCGCCGTCGCTTTGGTGAAGGAGGTCAAGTAACATGGCTATCCTCGTTGATAAAAAATCGCGCGTCATCGTGCAGGGCATCACTGGCGGCGCCGGATCGTTCCACGCCAAACGCATGAAAGCCTATGGCACCAACATTGTCGGCGGTACTTCGCCTGGCAAGGGAGGCACGACCGTTGAAAGTACTCCCGTATTTGACACCGTCGAGGAAGCCGTCAAGCAGACAGGCGCAGATACTTCGGTAGTGTTTCTTCCGGCGAAATTCGTCATGGAAGCCGCAATCGAAGCTATTCGTGCCGGTATCAAGTTCATCGTTGTTGTGCCGGAACATATTCCGATTCACGACATGCTGAAAGTCCGCAAGGAAGCAGTCAAATACGGCGCAACCGTACTCGGCGGCAACACGGCGGGAATCATCACTCCGGGACAGGCGAATCTCGGCATCATGCCCGACATCGCCTTCACACCCGGCCGCGTCGGCACAGTGAGCCGCTCTGGTTCGCTGACCTATTATATCGCCGACACGCTGACTTCGGCGGGCTATGGAGAGACGACCTGCGTCGGCTTGGGCGGTGATCCGGTGCTGGGCTC
>CAUJJY010000004.1 GCA_963205155.1 Candidatus Zixiibacteriota bacterium
TGGTAAAGTCCTTGAGATTATCTTTACGGCTGGCGAAGAGCGGTTTGAGCCGTTCGTAGTGACCGGTTTCAATAAAACGTTGGATTGCATAAGCAGCCATGCGTCCGGCAGCCACGGCATCAATGGCATCCGCGGGACCGGTAACGACGTCACCGCCGGCGAAGACGCCCGGGCGATTTGTTCTGAAAGTGCCCTCGGCTGCGATGATTGTATGCCACTTACTAAGTTCAATTTCGTTTTCAGCCGTATCGCCATTCTGGACGCCGGCAAGGTCGGCTTCCTGGCCGATGGCAGAGATTACAAAATCACATTCCAGCGTGTAGTTCGAGTTCTTCTTCTCGACGGGACGGCGACGACCGGAGGAGTCCGGCTCGCCCAATTCCATCTCGATGCACTCCATTGATTGCAGCATGCCGTCTTTGGAATTGATCTTGGTCGGCGCCGCAAGATACTTGAAGACGATTCCCTCTTCTTCGGCAGCGACGATTTCCATCTCGTTAGCCGGCATTTCTTTGCGGGTGCGACGATAAAGCAGGATAACTTCGTCCGCACCGAGACGGAGCGAGGTTCGGGCAGCATCAATAGCGGTATTGCCGCCACCGACCACCACGACACGGCCCTTGATAGCCGGAGCGTTGTTCATAGTCACGTCGCGCAGGAAGTCAACGCCACCGAGCACGTTCTTAACTTGCTCATTCGCTATGCCCATGCTCTTGGCGAGTTGAGCGCCGAGACCGACGAAAACCGACTTGTAGCCTTGTTCAAAAAGCCCATCAATCGTGATGTCGCGTCCAAGCTTGGTGTTCGTGTGGACATCGACACCCAGGTCAGTGATCCACTTGATCTCTTTATCGAGAATCGCCTTGGGCAAACGATACTCCGGTATTCCATAACGCAACATACCGCCGAGTTCGGGGAGCGCCTCAAACACAGTCGGCTCATAGCCTTCGAGCGTGAGATAGTAAGCGCAAGTCAATCCGGCGGGGCCGCCACCGATGATGGCGACTTTCTTGCCGTTGCGCGGTTTTGGGACCGGTGTCCACATGTCGTCGAGGTCTTTGTCGGCGGAAAAGCGCTTGAGGTAGTCGATTCCGACCGCATCATCGATTAACTTCCTGCGGCAGGATAACTCGCATTTGCGTGTGCATACTCGACCGCAGACGGATGGGAATGGATTTTTCTCTTTGATGAGTTGGACTGCTTCGTGGTATTTGCCCAGATACGTCAATGATAGGTAACCCTGAATATCAACATCAGCAGGACAATTCAAACGACAGGCGCCGAAGCAATCGGCATAGTGATTGGAGACCAAAAGTTCCAAGCAGGTTTTTCGGGCATCGACAACCTTGGGCGAACGCGTTTGCAGCACCATGCCGTTCCACGGCTTGGTGGCGCACGATGGCACAAGTTTGCTCATCCCTTCGACTTCGACCACACAGAGGAAGCACGAACCGAACGGCTCGAGTTTCTTGTCGTAGCACAAGGTGGGAATCGAGTCGAGTTTCTGATCGTGGACGATTTCGAGAATGGTTTTACCGGGATCAGCGGTGACTTGTTTGCCGTTTATAGTAATCGTAATCATCATTCACCTTAATCCTTGATAACCGCGTCCTGGTTGCAGACAGTAAAACACTTTCCGCATTGAATGCATAAATCCTGCAGAATCTTGTGCGGCAGCTTCTTCTCTCCGATGATGGCATCAGTCGGACAAGAGCGCGGACAGAGCATACAACCGTTGCACTTTTCCTGGTCAATCGTGTAGGTCAATAGCGGGCTGCAGACATGGGCCGGGCACTTCTTCTGACGGATGTGGGCCTCGTACTCGTCACGGAAGTAGCGAAGAGTAGACAGAACCGGATTCGGCGCAGTCTGACCGAGTCCGCACAAGGATGCGATCTTAATCTGCTCGCCGAGTTTGTCGAGCGTGACGAGGTCTTCTTCCTTACCCTTACCTTCGGTGATGCGTTCCAGTATTTCCAGCATGCGCTTAGTGCCGATACGGCAGAAGGTGCATTTGCCGCAGGATTCCGCCTGCGTGAATGCGAGGAAGAATTTGGCTACGTCAACCATGCAGGTGGTTTCGTCCATCACGACCATACCACCAGAGCCCATGATCGCGCCGGTCTTGTTGATCTGCTGGTAGTCTATCAGCGTTTCGCCGAGTGATGCCGGTATACAACCACCGGAAGGGCCGCCCATTTGGACGGCTTTGAATTTCTTGTCGTTGACGATGCCGCCGCAGATTTTGAAGATGATGTCATTGATGCTCATACCCATCGGGACTTCGACCAAACCGGTGCGTTTGACCTTGCCGGCCATGGCAAAGACTTTTGTGCCTTTGCTGTCGTCGGTACCATAGGCGGCATAGGCTGCGCCGCCATTGAGAATGATCCACGGGATATTGGCAAAGGTCTCGACGTTGTTGATGTTGGTCGGTTTTCCCCACAAACCCTGCTGCGCCGGGAACGGCGGGCGGAAGCGTGGCATGCCGCGACGGCCTTCGATGGAGGCGATCAGCGCGGTTTCCTCGCCGCAGACGAATGCGCCTGCGCCTTCCTTAACTTTGATATTGAAGTTGAAGCTGCTTCCGAAGATGTTGTCGCCCAGCAGTCCCTGCTTTTTGGCCTGCGAGATAGCGAGGCGCAAGCGAGCGACGGCTTTGGGGTACTCGGCACGGCAGTAGATGTATGCTTCATCGGCGCCGATCGCAAAGCCGGCAATCATCATCCCTTCCAGAACTGAATGCGGGTCGCCCTCGAGAACTGAACGATCCATAAATGCGCCGGGGTCACCCTCGTCGGCATTGCAGATGATGTATTTCTTGTCCGAAACGCTTGCACGAGTCAGTTCCCATTTCTTCCCAGTCGGGAATCCGCCGCCGCCACGTCCGCGCAGCCCGGAGATTTGAACTTCCTTGATGACTTGCTCGGGTGTCATCTCTTTGATGACTCTCTCGACAGCTTTGTAACCGCCGCTTTGCAGGTACTCCTGAAGCGAACTGGGATCGATTACTCCACAGTTGCGGAGCACAATCCGCACCTGCTTGTCAAAGAAACCGACCTCGCGGTCGGCACCGGAAACCAGCCACTCGTCAATTGGTTTATCGTTCTGAACATGTTCGGCGACGATTCGCTTCACGCGATCGGGGGTAACTTCGCCGTATAGGTAGCTTTCTTGGGCTCCATTGGAAATTGAGACGAGAACTTCGCGGTAGCACATGCCAACACAGCCGGTTTCGCGCAGGACAAAGTCGGCGCCCTCTTGAAGCTCCTTCTGGAAGGCCTCATAGACTTTCTCGCCACCAGCGGAGATGCCGCAAGTTGCCAATCCGACCATTACAGTTTTAATTGCCATTATCCCAATGCCTTCCCTATTTCCGCTTTAGGTCGCGCACAAGCTTACGCGTCTTTTGAGGAGTCAAGCGGCCAAAGGTTTCGTTGCTGACCATGACGACGGGAGCTAACGAGCAACAGCCTAAGCAGGCAACGGAGACCATGCTGAACTTACCGTCTTCGGTCGTTTCTTCGTAGTTGATGCCAAGCTCGTCAGTCAAGGTATTGGCAATTTCCTTAACGCCATTGACGTGGCAGGCGGTACCATTACACACCTTGATAACTTTTTCACCTAGCGGCTTTGTTCGAAATTGGGCGTAGAAGGTGACTACACCATAAATCTCAGCGGGCGGAACTCCCGTGACGTGACTGATGTAGTCGATAGCGCGTTCTGACACATAACCGTAAGTGTCTTGCGCTGACTGCAATAGCGGTATCAAAGCTCCGGCGTGGCCGTCGTACTTCCAGATATCTACATTAAAGGGTTTGAATTCTTTCTCATTCGTCTCCATAGTCATGTCTCCTGATGCAGGGTGGCGAGACGATCACACCGGAGGTGTTGGTCGGTGTTGGTCGGTGTTGGTCGACAAGCTTTTCCTTTGCCAAACCTATCTCTTTGTGAAAAAAATCGCAAGCAAAATCGTCCGGTTTCTGCATTTTTTGCACTTCGATCCCTGATTTGTGAGATAATTTATCCTGTATTAGTGTCGGCTTAGAAACCCGCGAGCTTAATAATGCGGTTCTCTTTTGCCCGCAGCACGCCGGGGAGGGGACGAATTCTGTCATTGATTATCTTGTCTAGGGAGTCAAAACTATTGGCCTCAATACGCAGGACCAGTGAAAATTGGCCACTGGCGACTTCGCAGGAAGTCACAGAGCCCAATACACTTAGGGTACTGAAGATGTCTTCAAAGTGGCGGCGGTCGGTCTCGAGAAACAGGTAGCACTCGGCGCTGGAATTGATGGATTTGACTGACTGCTCGCTGCCGTCAATAGCGCCTTCGACCGTCAATTCGACATGGCAAATATCAACGTCTTTGACGCCATGCAAATTTCGAATCGTATTGTTGACGAATTGTTCGATATTCGCGCCCGGGAGATCTCGGATAAGCAAAATGATATCGTAGTCGCCATCAACCGCATCAGAAGACAGAACCTGATCGAAACCTGCGATGGCCTGGATTACTCCCAGACGATCTTGACGGTTGTGTACCTTGAGGAGTGCGTAACTTCCAGTGGGCCGTTCATTATTCTCAAAATTCATCAGTGCTCCTGTCCCCAGGCGGGTCGAAGGTAACAATAGGTGGACGAAGTTATCGCCTGATCGCTCGAAATATATAAGCGGGAGTGCCAATATTAAAGATATTTCTTGGCGAAGTTAGATAAAATTGTTCACTTTTTTGCGTCCGCATGCCGCTTGTCCTACGTTCAATTCTGACTTAGATTGCCCTTGATGATACCAAGAATATTCAGGAAATGCCCGGTTCTCCCCAGGCTAATTGTCCTTGCGTGTATGATTTGCGTTGGATTTGTCACCCTTCAGGGTGTTGCCGAGGACAAGAGAAAGGAGTCGACCAATGTTGACTCCCTTGAGTTTGACAGCCGATTTGCGCTGTACCGATACCTACAACGTGGACTCGAAGAATACTTCGACACGGGTGATTCGATCCGCATGGCGGAGTTGGAACTCGCGGCGCAATTTGTGAATGAGTCCTTTGGAGATGATTTCTATCTTCGGCAATACGGCAAGTTCAAGAACTGGCGGGAAAACTACCTCGCAAAGCGCAGACAACTTAAGGTCGAGTATTCGATGAATCAGCAAGGGCTGACTCAGGTAGAAGGGACCGCGGAAATCTATTACGGTCAGATGATCGAATTGGCAGACGAGTTTCTCCAACTCGGAGACTCCGCATCGGCAGTCAACTGCCTGCAAGTGGCCGGTGCATTGGGATCCGGAAGGACAAGTCCCGACAACATAAAGGGACATTTACACAAATCGTTGGCCATTAGCCGGGCCATTGGCGACCGCGACGGATTGTCGCGAAGTTATAATCTCACCGGAAGATTTCATGAACAGCGCGCCGAGTTCATCAAGGCGGGTGCCTATTTCGATTCGGCGCGGGTCATCAAATCCGAGCTTGGCGACCTTTCTGGAATTGCCGACGCGCTGAATAATATCGCCTCGGTCTATCTCTCGATCGGCGACAAGGCAAATTCGTTGCGTTTCGCGGAA
>CAUJJY010000005.1 GCA_963205155.1 Candidatus Zixiibacteriota bacterium
GGTCTAAAAGTGGGTCTATCAACCATTTGTGCCCGTGTAAACGGTTGTTTTTTGAAACTTTTGGGTGTAACTTTCGTTCATCGAGAACTAAGTGAGGGAGAGTAACATGACAAACGAACCAAATGTCACAGTCAACGCAACTGAAACAAATTCCATGTCTCCATGGTCTATGTTAGTGAGTATCTTTTACGAGCCGACAAAGGTCTTTCGAGCAATCAAGGAGAAGCCGACTTGGATCATACCGCTGATTGTGTTTCTGGTGGTGATGACCGGAGCAACCTACTTTATGATGCCGGCCGCGCAGAAATCGCAGATGGAGCGGATCGAGCAATCGGATGTTTACACCGCGGAGCAGAAGGCCGAAATCAGAACGCAAATGGAGGCGAGCCAAGGATTCGCAATGATCGGAGTAGTCTCATCGCCGATTGTCTGGACAATATTCCTGTTTATCGCCGTCGGTATTTTGATGCTAATGGGAAACGTGATCTTTGGCGGAAAAGCGCGATTCGCGCAAGTTTTTGCCATGGTCATCTTGTCTTTTATGACGTGGGTGGTTGCCAGTATCATAAAGACGCCACTGATCGTGGCCAAAGATTCCGTCGACGTGCGAACGTCGCTGGCGATATTGTTGCCGGGCGAGACAAACTCAGGACCTCTGTACACGCTTCTCAATACCTTTACCGACGTCTTCGTGATTTGGCAGATAATTCTGCTCATAATCGGAGTGAAGGTGATATACGATTTCGCAACGCAGAGAGCCGCCATGACCGTAATCATTCCGACGATCGTGTTGGCAGCGATTTCCGCCGGCGTCAGTGCGCTAATACCATAAGACGAAGTTATTTGATCTACTGATAAGGAGATATCAATGGGACGAAACGGAAGACTTGCAGTTGTTCTTCTATTGTTCATAGGAGCAAGTGTTCTTGGTTACTCGACGAGCGCTTTGGCACAGACCGAGCAGCTATCGTTACAGCAATGCATCGATATGGCTTTAGAGAAGAATCTCGGAATCATCAGCAAGGAAGCCGCTGCTGATCGGGCAGGTCTTGATCGGCTCGACGCGTGGGGAGCAGCGTTGCCAAGTTTAAGTGCCGATGCGCGCTACAACTTCTCGAAATCTTATGGTCCGATGTACATCCAGTTGCCGGATACGGCTTATATCGGGACGGACCCTGGTTCAAGGCGATATAGCACAGGCATCGGACTCTCGATGACCTTGTTTGACGGCGGTTACACATGGTTCCGCATCAAGCAAGCCAATCAGTCGAAGCGCGCCGCTGAAAGCGATCTGCAGGATGCGATCAACAGCACGGCGTATCAGGTGAAGATTGCCTATTACACGTTGCTGCGCGAAATCATGCTTAAGAAGGTCCAGCAGGACGCTCTGGCGCGCTCAAAGAAGCAACTTGAAGTTACCAGCAGCCGTTATGATTTGGGCTCCGCTTCATTGTCCGAGAAACTCAAGGCGCAGGTGACGGTCGCCAATGATTCACTGCAACTTCTGCAAAGAGAAAACAGCATTCGCGCAGCCGAATTTAATCTCAATGTAATAATGAAGCGTGATGTGGCAATGCGGCTCGATCCGGTTGACAGCATGCGCGCGCAAACGACAAATGAAGGGCTGGACGAGCTTCTGCGCAAGAGCGCGGAACTGAACCCGGCGTTGAAGCGCAGCAAAGATCAGATGGATGCGGCGCGAACCGGTGTGTGGATGTCGAAGCGCTCGTGGTTACCGCGGGTTTCTGCCAGCATGAGCTGGGGCTGGACCCCGAACACCGGAAGCGACTGGTTCAAGTTTAAGTCCGATGATCGGTCTTACAGTTTCGGCATTGGTATCAGTTACGATATCTTTGACGGATTCGCGAAGAAGACGGATTATTCTCGCGCTAAGCTAACGGAAATGACCGCTCGCGAGTCGTATCAAAACGACCTGAATACGCTCAATTCCGAAGTACGTCAGGCCTATCTGGATTATGACAAATCACGACTCCAGCTTGAGGTTGCCGAACTGGGAGCACGCTCGGCCGAAGAAGACATGAAATTGCAGCAGGAACGCTACCGGTTGGGAGCGTCCTCGATTCTTGAATTACTTGATGCCCAGGTATCACTGACACAATCGCAATCCAATCTCGTTCAAGCCTACTTCGACCTGAACAAGGCGATTGCCGATATGGCCAAGGCAGCGGGGGGAAGATAACGGAATTCACGGCCGCGAGAAGTTGCGGCCGCGTATTCGGAGTGGATTATGACAAAGAAGAAACGCACAATTCTGATTGTCGTCGGCGCCGCGGTGCTGTTGGCAATCTTTGTAATCGCCAATCTTAGCAAGAGTTCTGGCATCGTCAATATGGTGCAGACGGACAAGGTTAAGAAGGGTTCAATTGTATCGGAAGTCACCGCGACCGGTTCGGTTGTGGCGCGAACGACCGTCAAAATATCAGCAGACGTGTCGGCCAAAATCACCGAATTGCCAATTAAAGATGGCGACATCGTCAAGAAGGGGGATGTGCTTATTCGCCTTGATCAGACCCGCTATCGTGCGGCAGTCGGTCAAGCAGAGGCCTCACTTGCCGCCGCCCGCGCCGCCGAAAAGCGTGCCGAAGCGAGCTTGCTTGAAGCTGAACAAGCGCATCGACGCAACAAGGAGATGTTCGAAGGGAAGCTGATATCGGAAGAGACTTACACGCAGATCGAGACCAACTACCAGGTAGCTCGAGCTAATTTGGAGTCGGCGCAGTATTTTACCAAACAGCAAAATGCTGTGCTGGAAGAGGTGAAAGATAATCTGGACAAGACCATTATAACTTCACCGATTGACGGTACGGTCGTCAGCTTAAATGCCGAAGTCGGCGAAATCGTTATGATTGGCACGATGAACAATGCCGGAACGGTCATTCTCACTGTCGCTGATCTGAATACGATCGAAGTCGAAGTTGAAGTCGATGAGACCGATGTTGCGCGGGTCCAGCTCGATCAGGAAGCACGGATTTCCGTGGACGCCTTTCCAGACACGACGTTTAAGGGGAAAGTCGTAGAGGTCGGCAATGCGGCTCGATCGTCGGGTTCGACCGCCGATCGCGTGACCAATTTTCTGGTCAAGATACTGTTAACCGACGATGTGCCCGGAATAAAGCCGGGGATGACAGCGACAGCCGATATCACAACTGCCAAGGTGAGTGACATCTTACACGTTCCGATACAAGCGGTCGTAATGCGTCCGGAAAAGGTCGATACTCTCGACAAGGCTCCGGAACAGGAGCCGGAATCTGGTGTTATTGCGGCTGAAGTGACCGCAGGGTCAGGAAATGTTCCCGACGGTAAAAATGAGCCGAAGGAAATTGAGGGCGTATTCAAAATCGTCGACGGCACGGCAAAGTTTGTGACGGTGAAGACGGGAATCTCTGATCAGCAAAATGTTGAAATCAAAGAAGGTTTGGCTTTGGATGATCAGATTATTTCCGGCAGCTACAAGGTATTGCGCTCGTTGGAAGATGGCGGCAAAGTGAAGATTGAGCCAGTTGCGAAGGAAGGTGAGAAAAAGTGAGCCACCTGATTGAAACCGCGAATCTCTGGAAGACATACAAGATGGGCGGGGAAGAACTACACGCGCTTAAGGGTGTCAACTTGACGGTCGCCAAGGGAGAGTATCTCGCTATTATGGGACCTTCAGGTTCGGGCAAGTCGACGCTGATGAACTTGATTGGCTGTCTGGATACTCCTTCACAAGGATCATACATTCTCAATGGGCGGCAGGTCGCACAAATGAATGATGACGAACTCGCCCATATTCGCAACCGTGAAATC
>CAUJJY010000006.1 GCA_963205155.1 Candidatus Zixiibacteriota bacterium
GGAGCCATTGCGCCTGGCACACATCATGGTGAACAAGCAGCGACGCAATTACGACATGAATCTTCCGGGTGGAGCCGGGCCATCGCACGGCCGCCAGCGTGATGACGACGACGAAGACGATCGCGAGTAACAACTATTGAACAGTTGATATAGATTCTGTTCAGTAGTCACTAATAAAGCAAGGGCGACCGGTTGGTCGCCCTTCTTGTTTAGAACCCCAGTGGAATTTGATCCAAGGCAATTAAGGCAGGCAGCCGGCACAGGGCACCGGTCCGCCAGCGAAGATGTGGTTGATCAGGTACACCGCATCAGAAATGGTTACGTTGCTGCTACAGTCAACGTCCGCGGACTCAAGCGGGTCAGGCGCCGGTCCACCGGCAAAGATGTAGTTGATGATCCGCACGACGTCGGAGATGTTCACGGTTTCACTGTTGTCGGCATCTCCGCACATGTATAACGGCGGCGGCGCATCAGTCACCGTCATGCTCAAACTGATCGTATCGGCCATTGCGGGATTTCCGGCGTCAGTTGCCACTATAGTGAAATAGTAGTCGGCATTAAAGGTCGGTACTCCGGTGATGGTTCCTTGAGGACTATTGAAGGTCAGTCCAAAGGGGAGGTCACCGCCAAGGAATGTCCAACTGTAAGGGGCGGTTCCGCCAATCGCTTCCATTTGACAGAAGTATGATTCCAGACGGTAAGCGGGCGGCAGGTTGTAACTCATGATGTGCAGATTGCCGTCGCAGTAGTCGCCGACACCGTCGCCGTTTTCATCTTCCTGAAGCGGGTTGTAAAAATCAGGACAGTTGTCACAAGCGCTGCCAATGGAGTCGGCATCCGGATCAGCTTGCGTGGGATTAGCCGTGTAGACGCAATTATCTATATTATTCAGGACACCGTCATTGTCGAAGTCGCCGGAATTGGCTCCCTGGACCACAGTCGCCAGTGATGCACGCACCATACGGGTCATATATTCGAAGTTCATATACGTGGTGCTGTCGCGCGGCGAGTGGTAGACGGTGGAGAAATTGTATTCGATAATGAAGACCGCCGGGTAGCCATTTTGGGTAAATGGGTAATGGTCAGAACCGCTGGAATTTCCGCTAAGATAGCCGGTAATACCATAGCTTGCTTGCGCGATCGTATTCCACATACTGGCGTAGGTGGTGTTGGAACCGCTATACACGGTTGCACGATTGGAATTAGTGATATGGGCGATCATGTCCATGTTAAACATGAACAATATCTGGTCGCCGCGCGCAGCGGCAGCATTGGCGTAATGATAAGATCCGTACAAACCCCATTCTTCCGCATCGAACGTGATGAATTTGATAGTCACGTCGGTGGGAGTATCAGCGAGAGCCCGGGCGATTTCAAGGACTCCGGCCGTGCCTGAGCCATTGTCATTGGCGGCCGGCGAGGTAGTCACACCGTCATAGTGTGCGCCGACGATGATCTCGATCTCGGGATAGAGCGTACCGGTCTTAACAGCAACGACGTTGTAGCACTGATTCGTTTGACCGTTGAAGTACTGACTCCAACCATCCAAGTAGACGGAGTCGTAACCGAAGGACTGGAATTTGGCCTTGATCCAGTCGCGTGCCAGAAAGATGTTTGCCGTGCCGGCAACCCGACGAAAATAAGACTGAAGTTTGGCGGTGTAGGCATAGAGCGAATCTTGTTGAATTGTGCCGAGAAGCTTCTCCAGAGTCGCTGATTCTGTCATGCCAATGAACGGCTTAATCTCGAAGTCTTCAAAAACGATTCGCAGCGATTGTTGCGGCAATGCCATCAGGGTGGGCTGGAGTTCTTGAGAGGGATCGAATCCGCCGGTAATGCGGTAAACTCGAAGACTTCCCTCGGCAAAGACTACGGGATAACGCTTTACATTGTAATCATCGAGGCGAAGATCAAGCGCAAGCTCGTTGCGCTCAATGTCAGAGGCGATGACTTCGGTCTTTAATCCAGACGAGGTGAGTGCGGCGACGTCAGACGGATTCGCGATTAACAAGTATCCATCGTTGGTTTTGACGACGGCATCCGGATCAAGGCTGCTGAGCAGTTGGGCGTCATCTCGATTATCGATTGTGACCTTGACAAGGTCATCAGCAATTCCCGATGAGCAGAGCAGAAGGATGAAAAAGGCGACTAATTTTAGCGAGGTTCTCATGGCAGGTAACTCCAACGTAAGAGATCTAAAACAAACCAGCATCGATAATATAGTCTTAAATCGAGATTAGTAAAGCTCAAAAGTGGAGACGCACGAGCCGTGTAGATGTGAAATTATGGAATCAGCATAAAGACGCTTTTGACGTTAGTGCGGACTATCAATTCGGCGGAGGCGAATATCGTGGCTAATCGTACCCGAAACGACGAGAGTGTCAATATAGAGGGAGTAGCCTTCCTTAAACGCGGTAATCTCTTGAGCTCCTGCAGGAATCCTAGAGAAGTTGAACTTACCGTTGGTTACAGTCTTATATGTGTACTCCCTTAAACTGACCTCGACCTTGGGAATGGTGAATTCGGAGTCCTCAAGCAGGACCCTGCCGCTGACGCTGCCAAATCGATTGTCTTCATCGACGCCGTTCGAGCAACCGAGTCCGATAAGCACGAGAGCTGTTAGCAGGAATTTTAGACGCATTTCGTTGTTTCCGAGTATTGTGATGTCCGATACAAGTTCTACGATTTGCGGGGAGAAAATTGTTTGGGGTTCTGAATCAGCTATTGGCGCAGAGCCGGCGGTTCGAAGCCGTAACACACCTATTTAACTTGACTTAATAAGGTCTGCACCCTAACCTTTAGAATTCAATATGGCGACGAATTCTGAACTCCGATACGATTTCTGGGACATCCTTAAAGCTCCACGTATGGCACTGTCCGGCAAAAGCTTGCTGGCGCAGGCGCGTCCACTAGCTTACGGTTATGTCATTTATTTTGCGTTATCCTATTTCGCTTTGGTGGCTGATGGGCAGTTGCTGTCCTCTGCCTGGTTACAACATGGATTATTCCCATTGCTCGGATTGGAATTGAAGAACTGGTATAGCTGGGCAATCTGGATATTGGGAATCGTTGCTGTCGTGGGCTTTTACGACTACGGAAACCTGGTGGTTGCAAAGCTTGGATTTGAGCGGCTACGGGGAAATCATTTTTATGCAAGAAGCGAGGCTGGGAAAGACGCCCGGTCCAATCTGCTTCCGTTGTGGGTATCGGGAGGGCTGGTCTTACTCCTCATCGTCGTCTTGACGGCGGTTCAAGGAGTGGTGAGCGTGGTTGCCCTCATTCCGGGAGTTGGTGAAATATTGTATGCTGCTCTCTATGTAGTGCCATTCTTCCTGTGGTCGCTGTTTTTGGTATTCCTCGCCTTTGGGTTGACAACATCGATCCTTACCTTGCCTGCAATCATTGTTGCCCGCGAGAAGGAGACGTTCGGGGCGACATTCTATATTTACAATGTAATTTGGACACAACCGCTTCGCTGGATTGGCATGACTGCAGTCGGTCTCGTGCTGGCGAAGATCGGAATATTTGTCATAGGTTACTTTTTTGCGCGTGCCTTGCAGCTGACAAATTTTCTTGCAGGATGGATTGGCGGGGAAAAGGTAAACAGCATTCTAGTCAGCGCCTATAGCGGACTTGACCCGATTCAAGGTGTGATTCGATTTTTCACGACATTGTATCCGGGATCGTGCGTCAGCTACGACCCCATGCTGCCCATTGCATACAATCTAAGCAAATTCGATTGGCTTTCCTCAATCTCCGGAACCGAGCAGGCAGCGGCAGTGATTATTGCTGTTGGTGTGCTGGGTATCCTGATTCTGATGCTGTCGTACGGCATCAATATCGTCACTAATTCGCAGTTATTGGCCTTCTTGCTGGTCGTGTATTCAGAAGACAAGATCAAATTGACTGAAGATGCGACAAACCGCGCCTCCGAGCCCAACGAAATAGTTCCGGAAAAACCGCAATCAGACAGCACGAACTCTTGACATTCCCCCGCTTTGCACCGTAAATAGGCCGATGGAATTCGTAAAGAACATACGCAACTTCTCGATTATTGCGCATATCGACCACGGCAAGTCAACGATAGCCGATCGCTTGCTGGAAATGACGCGTACGATCAATGTCACGCACAAGCAAATGCTCGATAACATGGATTTGGAGCAAGAGCGCGGGATCACGATCAAGGCGCATGCGATCCGGATGCACTATCACGCCAATGACGGCCACAAGTACATTCTGAATCTCATTGATACCCCTGGACACGTTGACTTTTCATATGAGGTCTCGCGTTCTATCGCTGCCTGTGAAGGGGCACTGCTGGTGGTTGATGCCTCGCAGGGGATTGAGGCGCAGACGCTGTCGAATCTCTACAAGGCGCTTGATCAGAATCTGGAGATCATTCCAGTATTAAACAAGATTGACCTTCCCCACGCGGAACCAGAGCGGGTTGCCGAGTCGATTCTCAACCTCATAGGCGGTAAGAAGGAAGATATCCTTCATACGTCTGCGAAGATGGGAATCGGGATTCACGAAATACTTGAGGCTATCGTGCGGAGGATTCCGCCCCCCACCACTGATCCCAAAGGCACCTTGAAGGCGATGGTGTTCGATTCCAAATTTGACAGTTATCGCGGCGCTGTGCCATATCTGCGGATTGTTGACGGCGAAGTCAAGAAGGGTGATGTGATCAAATTCTTCTCGACCGGAATCGAGTACGAAGTCGACGAGGTCGGACACTTGATTATTGACCGCAAGCCTTCCAAGAAACTCACAGCTGGAGAAGTGGGTTATATCGTCTGCAATATCCGCCATCTGGCTGATGCCAAGGTCGGCGATACGATTACTTACGCCAAGGATGGCGCAACGACACCGCTTCCGGGGTTCAAGGAAATCAAGTCGATGGTGTACTCCGGCATATACCCGGCAACGACGGAGCGTTATGAGCAGCTGCGTGAGGCGTTGGAAAAGCTGCAGCTCAATGATGCGTCATTGACTTTCGAGCCGGAATCTTCGCTGGCGCTGGGGTTTGGATTCCGCTGTGGATTCCTTGGCTTGCTGCATCTGGAGATTGTGCACGAACGACTCGAACGCGAGTACGGTGTAACGATCGTCAACACGGTGCCCAACGTGGAATATCATGTCTTCACGAAAAATAATGAAATCGTCAAGGTCGACAACCCGGCGAAGATGCCTTCGCCGATGTTGATCGATCACATCGAAGAACCGTTTGTCGCGGCTCAAATCATCACGCCGGTGGAATATATCGGCGGGATCATGAAGATCATCGCCGAACGTCGCGGCGAGTTCAAAGCGACGCATTATCCCGATCCGGCGCGCGCGACGCTGGAATTCAATTTACCGCTGTCGGAGATCATTTTCGATTTCCACGACAAGCTCAAATCGATCTCGCGCGGGTATGCCTCGCTCGATTATGATTTCCTCGAGATGCGCACCAGCAAGTTGCAGAAGCTCGATATTCTGCTCAACTCCGAGCCGGTGGATGCGCTGTCGTGTCTGATTCATCAGGACCGGGCGCAAGTCTGGGGCCGCAAGCTTTGCTCAAAACTGCAGGAGTTGATTCCGCGGCAGATGTTCGAAGTTATCATTCAGGCGGCAATCGGTTCCAAAGTCGTCGCACGTGAGACTGTGCGCGCCATGCGCAAGAACGTCACGGCAAAATGTTATGGCGGCGATATCACCCGTAAGCGCAAACTGATTGAACGTCAAAAAGAGGGCAAGAAGAAGATGAAGCAGATCGGCAGTGTGGAATTACCGCAGGAGGCATTCCT
>CAUJJY010000007.1 GCA_963205155.1 Candidatus Zixiibacteriota bacterium
GCTGCCGCGCGCAACAGCGTTGCATAATGTGGAACTGCCGTTGATTTATAATGGTACGGACTCCAAGACTCGTATTGAGAGGGCAAAGCACGCACTGGAACTGGTAGACTTGAGTGATCGCATGGGACACAAGCCCAATGAACTCTCGGGCGGACAGCGCCAGCGTGTCGCCGTGGCGCGTGCGTTAGTTAATAATCCTTCTATCATTCTGGCGGACGAACCCACCGGTAACCTCGATTCTAAGACCGGAGAAGAAATTATGGGTCTGTTTGCGCGTCTTCACATTGAGGGCAATACGATTATTGTCGTCACCCACGAACCTGAGATCGCGCTGCACGCCAATCGCGTAATTTATATTCGCGACGGCAACATTGAGAAAGAAGTCATTACTTCCAGCGATACAGTGGCTCTATGATTTTTGAGACCCTCAAATTGGCGTCATCCGCCCTGTGGGTCAACAAACTTCGCACCGGATTGACGTTGTTAGGCCTAATGATCGGCATTGCATCGGTCATCGGCATCATTTCCCTTTTGGAAGGGATGATGACACGCATCAACCGGCTATTTGAAGAGCAGGGCACGACCACAATTTTTGTCACGCGTTTCGGTATCATCACCTCCGAAGACGAATTTTTGCGCGCGATCAAAAGAAAGAAGCTCACCATTGCAGATGCCAAGGCAATTGAAAAGGGTTGCCCGCTGGCCGAAGAAGTCGGTTTGGAAGTCAGTGATAACCTTACCGTCAAGGCGGGCAGCGAGGCGCTGTTTAATGTCCAAGTTTTCGGAAATACCGCAAATTCGATTCTGATGCGAGACTTGGATGTTGAGGAGGGGCGCTTCATTTCCGAGTCGGACGATGAACATCGCGCGAATGTCGCGATTATTGGACAGGAAGTTCGCAAACAGTTGTTCCCAATTGGGAATCCGATTGGAAAGGAAATCACCATTCAGGGTGTCCGCTTCACCGTCATCGGGGTCGGCGAGGAAAAGGGCTCGGTATTCGGTGAAAACATGGATCGTTACTGTCGAATCCCGGCCAATACGATGCTGAAGATGACGGGTCGACGGCAGGATATTGACATCACCATCAAAGTGCGCTCGGAGTCGGTACTCGATGCGGCGATGGATGAGATTCGCACGGTACTTAGGGCAAGGCGCGGAGTCAAGTATCATGATCCTGATGACTTTGCCTTGCTCACGGCGGAAATGATGATGAAGTTCTTTGATTCTTTTAGCAGTAATGCGCGATTAATCGCATTTGCGATTCCTATGATTTCGATTGTCGTGGCCGGTATTGTGGTAATGAATATCATGATGGTCTCGGTCACCGAGCGGACGCGGGAGATCGGGATTCGCAAGGCCATTGGCGCCCGGCAACGGAATATTCTGGCACAGTTTCTCTTAGAAGCGTCGTTGATGTCCTTGTTGGGCGGAATCATCGGCACTGCGCTGGGGCTGTGGCTGTCATATCTGGTCGCGGACAAACTGGGTATTATGTTTGTCATATCACCCCTGGCGGTTGGCATAGGTCTGATCATTCCGATCGCAATCGGCTTGTTCTTCGGCATTTATCCGGCTTGGAAGGCTGCCAATCTGGATCCGATTGAAGCCTTGAGGTTTGAGTAGTGAATATCTTTGAAACTAAAGAAGGTATCCTTCTCGCTCTTGATTCGATAAGGGCGAACAAATTTCGCTCGTTTCTGACTATCCTTGGTGTGATGATTGGAGTCAGTTCGGTCATTGCGATGGTCGCCCTGATCGAAGGCTTGAATTCGGCAGTGGCGAGTGATATTGAGGCGATGGGGAGCAACGTCATCTATATCATGAAATATCCGCCAGAAATGAACCGCAACGAACTGACAGAGGAGGATCGCAAGCGCAAGCCGATCACAATGCTGGAGGTGGACGCGGTACGGGAGAATTGTCCTTCGGTTGATGGCGTAAGCCCACAGAACTATTATGTCCGCCCGGGCGGTAATCTGGTCAAGTACAAGAATAAGTCTACGGACCGGACCGCTGTGTTCGGGACAAGCGCTGATTTTGAAGCTGTCAACAATCGATTCGTTGAACGCGGGCGATTCTTTAACGAGTCGGAGGACAAGAATCGTTCGATGGTCTGCGTGATCGGAAGCGATTTGGCGGACGCGTTGTTCGAAAGCAACGACCCAATGAACAAAAGCATCTTGATGAATAATACGCGCTTGAGGGTTGTCGGAGTTCTTGAGAAACAAGACCGGACTTTTGGCGGCGGCCAAAACAACCTGATTGCGCTGCCATATGGTACTTTTGCCAAGCTGTATCCTTGGGAAAAGGAGCTGTTTTTAGCGGTTAAGGCAAGAGATGCGGCGATGATTGAGAAAGCGCAGGATGAGATCAGGCAGGCTTTGAGACGGGTCAGGGGCGTCAAATACAATCAAGAAGACAACTTCGCGATGTTCACGCAGGAATCGGCGACGCAGATGTACGAAGAAGCCACCAATATCATCTGGCTGATCATGATCGGCATTTCGTCGATTGGCTTGATGGTTGGCGGTATCGGGGTGCTCAATATTATGCTTGTTTCCGTAACGGAGAGAACTCGTGAAATCGGCGTTCGCAAGGCGATTGGTGCCCGTCGCGCCAATGTGTTCTTCCAGTTCTTGATTGAGGCGATGACGCTATCCGGTTCAGGAGGGGTAATAGGTATCGTCTTTGGTCTGCTTTTGGCGTTGCTGATTTCGGCGGTATCGCCATTGCCGATGGTAGTGCCTCTTGCAGGTGTACTTGTCAGTTTCACGCTTTCGGTCGGCGTTGGCCTGGTTGCCGGAATCGTGCCGGCTTGGCGTGCAGCCTCTGTGGACCCGATTGTCAGTCTCCGCTACGAATAGTCCGCTCGTTTTCCGCCCCAAAATGAAGCTCTAATCACCAAGACGGTCATTCTTGATCAGACTGAACAATTGCCAGCGGCTGCGCGTATAAATTGTGCTTGCCGAAGTCTTTTAACGCCATAAGTTGGCACCCATCGAGCAGGAGATCTGAATGTTGATTTTATCCAGGCTTGCAATGATCGCGACCGCGGTTCTGTGTCTTTTGGCGACTAAATCTTACGGGGAGGAAGTCGAGGACATCAATCTCGTTCGTTCCAAGTTTTTCATCGATCATACAGTTTTTGCCGACACGGCAGGGAATCGCCTTGAGGTCTATTACAAGATTTTCAATGACGGTTTGCACTATGTCAAAAAGGGCGACAAGTATGTGGCTAATTACGAGATTAGCATCATTATCAGCGGCGACAAGGACAAACAGGTCACGGGCCGTTCGGTTGAGCGTAACTATGTTCTCGACAATTATGAGTTGACGCATTCGGATGTCGGGTTTTTGATTAATCAAGTATCATTACCGTTACCGGCCGGCGAATTCGAGATGAAGTGCAAGTTAATCGACCACAACTCGAACGAGGCGTCATCAATAGAGGCAAAAGTCAAAAGTCCGGCCTACCGTCTGAACGGTGATGTTTCCGAAATTCAGTTTGTTCAGGAAGTCGCGTCGGTCGACGCAAGTTCTCCCTTCAACAAGGGGGGTATTGCAGCGGTGCCGAGTGTAGAACGGTCGCTGGACGGCGAGTTGCAGAAGGTCGGGTTTTATTGCGAGTTGTATGTTGCAGATTACGTGGGCAATGAAGTAAACCTGATTACAACGGTCAAATCGAAACGTTCGGGACTGATTACCGAAAAGACGATTCCGATCACGATCGACTCGACGCAAATTGCCACAACACAATTTCTGGATGTCTCGGGTCTCATCCCCGGAGACTATTCGCTGGAGGTGGAGCTTGAGGCGGGCGGAAAACAGATTTCCCGTCGCGAGGCGAGATTCATTTTGAAGTGGTCGATGGCATCGTTGATAAAGAACGATTTCGAGTATGCGGTCGAGCAACTTAAATACGTCGTGGACAAAGAGGAAAAGAAAGCCTTATTGGCGGCACCTGATTCAGAACGCACCGTCG
>CAUJJY010000008.1 GCA_963205155.1 Candidatus Zixiibacteriota bacterium
TACTGTGAGATAAAGAGATCTTTGCATTTTATGACTCCTTCTGTTAAGGGATAGCCTCGAAGTAATCTTGCCGTTAGTCGCAATCGAATGGAAATCGCCCAAGGTCACGCTTTATTCCAGATCAGTCAATTTCTGATCTAACTAAGCTCGTATTGAAGCTTCTCAATAGACTTGGTCTCACCCAATAACACGAGCACCTCGTCCGGCTGAAACACCCGGTCCCCGGCAGGTAGAAGTGTCGTTTTTGCCGGCATTGTCTGTCGAATAAGCACAACCAGCACGTTGTAGTTCTGTCGCAGGTTCAGATCCGAAAGAGACTTCCCCACGAAGCGGTCGGGAACTGCGAGTTCAACGAGCTGCAAGTCCTCCCCCAGCGTCATCTGTTCAATGACATTGGGATAGCGCAGTTGGTTGGCAACTCTCATCGCCATGTCGCGCTCAGGGAAAATTACATTGTCTGCGCCAATTAACTCTACGATACGCCCCTGATCGACGGTAATCGCCTTGACCATGATTTGCTTGACGCCCATTTCGCGCAGGTAGAGCGTCGCCAAGATGCTGACGTCAATACTGGTGCCAAGACTCACAACCACTACATCACATGAACTCAGATCCAATTCCTGCAACGTCTTGCGATCGGATGCATCTCCCACAACCGCCTTGGCGACATAATCCTTTACGTCTTCGATCTTCTCGCTGTCATTGTCAATCACCGTCACATCATGGCCGTGCTTCGCAAGCTCAAGCGCCAAGTAGTGTCCAAAGCTGGACAACCCGATAATCCCGAATACTCGTTTCTTCATTATTATTCCATTCTCCCGGACCGAATCCTAACTGACCCGGAATCACACCTTCTTCGAAAGTTACCCGATGATTACCCTGCCTTCAGGATAGACCACCTTGCTCGGCTGCCGATAACGACTGATCGCCAGCGCCAAAGTTAACGGGCCAACTCGCCCTACGAACATCAGTACAATTAACACGACTTTGCTCAACGGTGCAAGTTTCGGTGTAACACCTGTCGAAAGACCAACTGTGCCGAATGCGGAAACAGCTTCAAACAACAACTCAACAAATTTCTCGCCGCTGGCCCGATGCCCTTGTCCGCCTGTCTCGAAAATCTGCAGGAGCAGCGCACCCCCAATAACAACTGCACTTGCGATAATTGTAAAGGTAACCGCTTCGGATTGCAGGAAAGAGCCGATTCGCCGCTCAAAAAACACGACATGATTTTGTCGCTTCAATCTTGACCGCACCATTCCCAACAGCACTGCAAATGTCGAAGTCTTGATGCCGCCACCGGTCGATCCCGGTGATGCGCCGATAAACATCAGAATCATAATTACAAACAAGGTAGCACCGGACAAGGCTCCGATATCAACTGTGTTAAATCCTGCTGTTCGTGGTGTCACCGATTGGAACAACGAACTAAGAACACGAGTCGACCACGGCATTCCCTGCTGAACGTTGTTGAATTCAAGAAAGCCGATAATAACTGCTCCGATCACCACCAGCCACAACGACATTGAAATCACGATCTTGGAGTGGACGGAAAATCTGAATGGCGCTTCCAGCCAATAGCTCGACTCCTTCAAGAAACCAATCCTCTCGAGAAACAGTCGAGAGCGGGAGATGAGAAATCTCTCCAATTCCAGAAAGGCAACAAACCCTATTCCTCCAAGCATGATCAGCACCATGATCGTGATATTGATTGTCGGGTTACCAACGTAGTTCATCAGGCTCTCTGACCTTAGAGCAAATCCTGCATTACAGAATGCCGAAATCGAATGGAAGATCGAATGCCATATCGCATCATTCGTCCCCATGTCGCGTTCAAATCGAGAATACAAAAGCATCGCCCCGACAGCTTCAATTATCACACTGATAATGATAACAGTTAACAGCAGTCCGCGCGGCGTCGTGCCATTTGTCTTACCCAGACTGGTTGAAAGCAAATCCGAATCGTTGGCTGTCAGACGTCGACCAAATATATAGAGCAGAAACGTCGAAAAGGTCATGATGCCGATTCCGCCCAGCTGAATAGCCAGCAGAATCACCCCTTGACCAAACGGTGTGAAGTAAGTGCCGGTATCGACGACCGTCAAACCGGTCACACAGGTTGCGGAGGTTATCGTAAACAGCGCATCGATGAATCCGATTGATCCGCTATTTGTGCACTTGGGCAACATGAGCACAAATGTCATGACCAGGATGAACCCACCAAAACTCAACGCCAGAATCTTTTCGGGCGGTAAGCGCTTGATCGGCTTAAACCCCAATTCAATGGGACGCATGAAATCAATTCGTGCCATAGTCAGGAGTGAGATAATGTGTTGGATGCTGGAAAGGCAAATTGAATGTTTCGGCCGTTTTGCTTTTGGGGGACGTGAAGGCGTCCCCCAAAAGCATCAAATGGCTAATTTCGACAGATTAATCAGCAAATCCCGGCACAAATTTGCCGTCCTTATAAATCAATTCATCATCGCCAAAGATCTCCCCGCCCTTGCGCAGTTCGCAGACCATATCCCAATGAAGCGCTGATTGGTTGGTGCCACCTGACTCGTAAATTGAATTGCCAACCGCCAGATGACACGTTCCGCCGATCTTCTCGTCAAACAACGTGTTCTTCGAGAAAGTCTGAACATGATAGTTCGTGCCGATCGCAAACTCCCCTACCCGCTTGGCGCCCTCATCCATTTCCAACATCTTCTTGAGGAAATCATAGTTCTTTGCCGCACTGAAATCTGTGACGACACCATCCTTGAAAGTCAGGCGGACATTCTCGACTTCTCGACCTCCGTAACACGCCGGATAGGTGTACGTAATAACGCCGTTAGTGGAATCTTCCAAGGGTGACGTGAATACCTCACCATCGGGAAAATTCTCTTTCCCATCGCAATTGATCCACTTCCGGCCGGCCACCTTCATTCTCAAATCGGTGTCGCTTGATTTGACATGAATTGTGGAAAGTCTGTTCAGCCTTTCGCACAGCTTTGCTTGCGTCGCCGAGATTTTCTTCCACTGTGAGACTGGGTCGGCAGTATCGCAATAACCGGCGGAATAAACAAAGTCCTCAAACTCGGTTAATGACTTCTCCGCCTCTTGTGCATCCGCCTGCGCCGGAAACATCGTTCCACACCAACGCATCGATCCATCGGCCACTCGCCGAAAGAATATCTCCAGATAGTCCTTGCGTGACTTT
>CAUJJY010000009.1 GCA_963205155.1 Candidatus Zixiibacteriota bacterium
CGAGACAATCCGCTGTATCGCGCTGCAGAACACTTGCTGATGGGACTCTCGGTAGGGTTCACGATAGTACTGCTGTGGAACTCCGTGCTCAAACCGAAGATGCTGGTTCCACTTTTCAGTGGAGGTGATTTTGGGGCATTAATTCCATTGGCGCTGTCAGTACTGATGTTGTTGCGGCTGCGCTCATCCTGGAGCTATTTGAGTAAACCGGTGCTGGCATTCGTTGTCGGCGCCGGCGCCGGTGTTTCGATTCCGGCGATGTTCGATGCGCGCATTCTTAAGCAGGTGGCAGCGACAATTGTGCCATTTGCGGCGATAGGGGAGTCATCGGCGATTTCGGCTTTGGCAATCTTTGAGGCGGTGGTTGGATTAGTTGGATGCGTCGCGGTGATGGTTTATTTCTTCTATACAAGGCCAGACACCAAGCCGGTTCGCGCAATCAGTACTCTGGGAGTCTATTTCATGATGGTCTTTTTTGGGGCGACTTTTGGATATACAGTCACCTCGCGGCTGACGCTGCTTATCGGGCGGATAGAGTTTCTCTTGGGTGATCTCTTCGGACTACTATGATTTGCCGGCGTTGTAAGTTAAAGATGAAGGAAGAGAAGCGGTCGTTTCACAAACAACGCAAGTGGATATGTCCAAAATGCGGAGCAGTGAGATTTCAGCAACCGAAGAAAAGCGATTAATGTTTCAATGCAACTGACACTGCTAATCCATTGATTAGCAACACGATATATATTTTCGCGCCACGAAGTTTTCAGCCTGCTTTTGTCCGAGAGCTTGACAAAAACGAAGATTAAAACTTGCCTGAAGGACTTGAGGTATTATAATCTATTCAACGGGTTTGGGAGTACCTCCCGGCTCGAGAGGAGATCTTTGGGTAACGGCGCTCGTCCGCAATGGGGAAATTTGCGTTCGACGGGTGCATCGAGGGGTGTGTTGTCGTAGTTGGCGACAACAAAGGTTCCGAAAGTCACAGTCAGATTCCTGCGAGGCAATGCCGATAATTGGTATAGAAGCAGTGATTCAGATTGGTACGATTTGTTAGAGATTGTGCCCTGATTTTCGGAAGTGATTTATGGAATTGACTGTAACAGAATTTGGCTTGAGAATGATTATCTCCAATGAAATTTCCGATCATGGGCAGAATCACAGCGGGACCGAAGTCTTCGTTGGAGTTGCGTCATGATACCGAAAATTGCCCGCCGCTTGTTGGTATTCCTCGCGATATTCTGGGTGACCCTGGCGATAGCGACCTCTTCGCCGGCTAATCTTGCGATTTGTAACGGCTTCATCGGACCGCCCGCACCACCGAAGGTTATATTGGCCGACAGGGCGCCGCTTCTGGCTTGTGAGTCGGCTTACTTGTTCGACAATGATTCACGGATCAAGTTGTTCGGCAAGGATGAATATGATATCCGGCCGATTGCCAGTATCACAAAACTACTTACGGCACTGACATTTCTGGATTTCAATGTTGAGTGGAACAAGACGGTTGAGATGACGATGGAAGACGTTGAGAATTCTTCGCGGTCGGTATTGCGAGCGGGGCACACCTATCGAGTTGAAGATTTGATTCACGCCAGCCTCATGGGCTCCGACAATCGAGCGACCCGTGCATTGGCTCGTTCGACGGGCCTCCCGATGGACAGTTTTGTCGTTCGCATGAACAAGAAGGCCGTTGAATTGGGATTGCTCACGCTAAGCGTGGAAGAACCGACCGGTCTTTCGGAAAGAAATGTTGCCAGTGCGGCAGATGTTGCGCGATTGATGAATGCCGCGGCGAACAATAATACCATCGGCTCGATTTTGCAGATGAGGAGCTACAGTTTTTCGTCGGTGAATCGCAAGCGCCAATACACATTCGGCAATACTAACCGGCTACTTAGCGGACGTTGGGATGTCGAAGGGGGGAAGACGGGTTATATCGACGAATCGGGATGGTGTTTTGTCGCGCGCGTCAATGACCGGCACGGGCATGATTTGACCGCTGTGGTTCTGGGCGCAAACTCCAATACCCAGCGCTTCCGGCAGGCACAAAAGCTATTTGACTGGGCTTTTGGGCAGCTCGATAAAAGAGAATATTGATTCCCGCCTTATAATTACTGCATAAAGTCTCACTATTGATCATTGGAGATTGCAGGTCGCGCCACGTTTTCGAGAACTCTTCGAATGTCGCAATCTCTCCGCAAAAATCGTTGACAATTGCAAATGAATAAATAGATTACTCGCCTTTAGAAGCTGGCGCCCTAGCTCAGTTGGTAGAGCAGCAGACTGAAAATCTGCGTGTCCCCAGTTCGATTCTGGGGGGCGCCACTTTAAATGCCGGTACCGCGTGTTTTTTGCCACCCTAGCTCAGTTGGTAGAGCAGCTGATTCGTAATCAGCAGGTCGTCGGTTCGACTCCGATGGGTGGCTTTCTTATCCAGCAACGATTTAGACTGTTATTCAAAGGGTTAGGCGAAAAATCCAGTTTTTGAGATAAGCATTTGTAAGCACACTCAAGCCAAGTTAAGCAAACTTTAGTGCAAGCAAAATGCAAGTCTAGTCGGGTAATGAGTCCACCGCGCCGAGCATAGTTTCAAGATCGTAGTGCGTATAGATGTTTTCGGTGGTACGAGGGTCACTGTGACCGACGATTCGAGCTGCGATTGACGCTGTCACAATAAGCCTGCATCGAGAGACAAAAGTATGCCTGAAGTCATGGAATCTGATATCCTCGCCGATTCTTGTACTTATGCGCTCGAATTGCCTGGTGATCGCGTCTGCTGAAGCATATGGTCTTTTTCCTACCAATGCCTGGATTGCTGCAAGTGCTCTTGCATTGAGCGGCACTGCCTTTGCAATGCGGTTCTTAATTGAAGCGGCAGGGAAATAGGCTACGCGTTTCTCGGTGTCTACTTGGGCCCAGTTGTTCTTCCATAGAAAGTGAATTTCACCTCGTCTCATGCCGGAGTGGTAGGCTAGCTCCATCACATGAGCGAAAGTGCCTCCAGCGGCCTCGCAGAGGCATCTGAACACCTCTGGCGTAATCACCGTGCCTTTATCACTCTTCAGTTCCGGGTAACGATCAACAACAAAGCGAGTTCGAATATAACCGATCTTGTTGCAGTAGTGCACGAACCGATTAACCGTGCTAGCATAGCGGTTCCGAGACGCGCCACTTAGGTCTGAAGTGTCGAGATACTTTTGGATGAATTCGGCGGTTAATTGGTGTACAAACCGAAGCTTCAGTCCCAGTAACTGCTGCCGCTGCTGGGTGACGGTCTTGGCGGCATGTCCTCGGCTTTCGCAACGCTTCAGATAGTCGTTTACGGTCCGGACAAAATCTACGCCGGTGCTTTCTGTACCCTGAATTCCACCATTGCCGTGACGAATCATGAAGATCTGGGCGGCAAGGTACTCAGCGCTTGACTTGCGATCCACGGGCAAGATGTGGTATCCAGTCAACTCTTGCCATAACTTGTGGATCGCCCTGCGAAATTGTCCCTCACAGTAGGTGTAAGAGTTGCCGACCTTTTTAATCTTCATAATTACCTCGGTTCATTCGGGTTTTGGTGAAACAAAGTACGATTGGATTCTATTACAAATCCCTGCAAAGTCAACGATTAGAAACAGATTTCCTGTTACGGATACTGTCGTTTTCTGGTATAGGCCGAAACGAATACCTTGACGAGAAGAGGGAGTTTTCATTAGTCAAATTCTCATTTAAGCAAAGTTACGCTCGTGGATCGAATGGCAAATCGTCGCTGCCGGTGCCGAGAACAATGAGTCTCCAGACAGGACATTGATCGCTAAAGCAGTAATACCATACGAATTTGATTCAAGTTGTACCGAATAAAGAGCTCCTTGGTTGCCTCACTACGAGTATGTCGTATACGATATACTATAAGAATCTTCATTTGCCCTGCCTGATTACTATGGTGCAATTTAAAGCAGGTGTCTTGGACCTTTCCTTTGTCGAGATTATTGGATTCTACCACCCTCCTTTGCCGA
>CAUJJY010000010.1 GCA_963205155.1 Candidatus Zixiibacteriota bacterium
GTGCGCTGGATTTGTTGAATGATTCCGGCATCCCCCAGACGAAGGCGGCACTGATCGAGTTGCTTGCCCGAAACAACGGCAACATTGCAAGTGCATCGCGCGAACTGGGGATTCCGCGGACGACGCTGGTTTCGCACTTGAAGAAGTTCGGACTTCTGTAACTGACGAAGTGACGAACGAGTGACGAAGCCTTTCGTCACTTCTTGATCAACTCTCCCAACGACTTACAAGACAAGTGACGAAGAGCGACGAAACGGTTTCGTCGTTTTTTGATTTATAGCCCCGATTCTCCCAAGTACCCCACTTCCCTTTCACCACACCATCATTTTCCAACAACGACTTAGCAAACTTGCATGATCGGAGTTTGTTTTGGCATCGAAGTTGCCTTGGGGGAAAGCGACGTGTACACGACAGAAGCGACCTGTAGAAAAACAAGCCTGTGAACGATTCAAGTTCTATCCGAGTTCTTTTGACAGGAAAATTTAAAACCTCACTCAAGGTTAATGGGAGAGACTATGTTTAGCAGAATACTTAGGTCACTTGTCATCATCTCCATTTTTGCGGCCATGGGATGCTCGAATCAGGCTCCGAATGATGCGAGTACCAAGATCAACAATTCAATTGAAAACGAAACGGCTCCACCGGCAACTGTTAAGTCGCTGGTTACAATCGAAGGGGAGAAGGCGATTGAGACCACGCTATCCGATCGTCGAGTCAGCGAGAACGGGACGGAGATCAAATTCACTGTCAACACAGACGTGGCTATCGAAGGGCAGACAGAATTTGTGGTAGCTCTCTATGGGCGCGATCTTGGCGATGATCGTGCACTGGCAGGCTACAGGCTGCAGGACGCATCCGGTAAGACACTCTGGACGTCCGAATATGCCGCGAACACTATCGATATGTCGTGGATACAACTGATGCGAACGGACGGCGAGCATACATGGAGCGTAGAGATTGAAACTGGAAGTGACACCAAGCGCCAGATACACCGGCTTGACGATTCTGTCGTGTGTCTAGCATCCCCACTCGTCAACACGACAGTGGCAGATAAACAGAATTATGATGATGATCCTATGTCGAGACAAGTGAAGGACTTCTATGATAACAATGTCTCGAAAATTGACACTCGGCCTGAGGATTTCGTGGTTTCGATACTAGCCGATGAAAACCTCTTGCCGTGGATTTCCGGTGCCAGCGATGAGCAGTCAGAAGACGGTGGTCCCGATTATGTAATAGGAGACTGGGCCAGCTTTTCTTGCGACATCGTTAGAGCGTTCTATGAAGAATTCTGTCAGAAAGGCACAAATGGAAGTCAGGCATTGTGCACTTTGTTAATGATTATCGCCACAATCTGCGAAGTAATGGGTAAAGTCCAGAGTTTTTGACCTGGAATAAACTATAATGCAAGAGTCGAGTTGGGACTGCCTATACCGGCGGTCTCAACTCGTATAACATAATTATAGGGAGGATTCTGCAACTATGCTTCAGACGTTTGTGATGATCATGCTCACGCTTGTGAGCACAGCCCATTGCTACTCTCAGACGACAACACGGATTATTATCGAGAACCATAGTCCACAAAGTGTCTGGAAGAACGGCAGTATTCGTGAAGAAAGTTACGATACGATAACGATCTGGCTGTCTGAACAGAAGTTTCGCACAGAGGAGACACTCTTCGACTATCATATCCTCGGTGAAGGTGATTATGGTGACATGTACTTTGTCTACCCGAAGTTTGAGATATATCAGCTATTTGACCGGGCAGGAAAGTGGCGTCCTCAGCGAGAGTCCGGCGAAGAATCGCAAGATTTGGTGACGGGGCTGGCGACAGTGACGCCCGATCAGAATTGGACGATAGTGGCAACAGGCGACACTCTAACGGTAGACAACATTTCTTGTCATCGATTTGAGTTTGTGAATCACAATTTGCATGGCACGGATACTTCCGATGTTTGGATAGCTGATGTAGAGAACATTCTCGTGCCGGACTTTCACCGCGCCTTTTACAACATTGCTTTCATGCTCACCGGCCACGAGACGCTGGTAGAGGGATTAAAGAAAGTCCGTGGCTTCCCGATGCTTACGGATTATCGAAGTACTTCTCACAGAACTTCGAAGATAGTTGTTATCGATACGGTTAATGTTGATTCTACGTTCTTCAGCCTTCCTGCGACATTCGAGGAATACAAGCCGTAGAAGAAATCTGTGCAGAGCGAAAAACGACAACCGGGCCGTAGAGGAAATTGGTGTCCCGGTTGCTGCGCTCAGTTCCCCGTTGGAAAAACTCAACTCCAATCCTGCTGCTGACGAAGTGACGAACGAGTGACGAAGCCTTTCGTCACTTTTTGATCAACTCTCCCAACGACTTACAAGACATGTGACGAAGAGTGACGAAACGGTTTCGTCATTTTTTGATTTATAGCCTCGATATGCCTAGGTACCCCACTTCCCTTTCACGACACCGCCATTCTCCGGCAACGACTTAGCAAACTCGCACGATCGGAGTTTGTGTTGGCATCAAAGTTGCGTTGGGAAAATGCGAGTCGCGTTGAAAGCCAAGCTGCAAACTCTGATCGCTACGCGCAGAACGTTGCCGCTTTCAGGGTGAATGTTGCAAAGCTCCGCCAATCGCAGGCGCTGTGCGTTGACACAGAGGGGGACGCACAGCCGCCTGCGACGGCGGCGGGGGGAGAGGAGGGGGATGATGGTTTCGAATCTAGACAATCTTCTTGCTGGAAAGATTGTTTCGGCTCGTGACCCGCCTCGATGGGCCTCAGGCAAATTCAGTGAACGTGTCACAGAAAGTTGATGCGCGATTCAAATCTAAATCATATCGTTATTGGAGGATCAATGTTGATTCAAAACAAGGTTCGAGTGCTCTTCGCGGCTGCGGTGATAATGGTCAACGGCTGGTACGTAACGGACGGTGGGCAAGTCAGCACAACACAAGTTCAGACGGCAGGGATTGGCATACTTCCCAAATTCAAGATGGGTCATAAGACTTATGATTCACTGGGCAAGTGGATTGGCTGTGAGGTAGGCCCGCCGAAGCAGTGTGTTATGATGTCAATACCCTTAACCAGGATCTTCGTTTCCAGCGAAGGAATCATATTGGATTAAGGTTGCTAGGGGAGGAGCAAGCTCCTCCCCTTTTCCTTCAGTAAACTGCAAGTGCGGAGGTATATATTATGAAGATTCTCGGAGTTGCACTTTTAGTCGTATTGTTGACCGCTAATGCGGTTCTGATAGTCCAGAACCACGCACTTCGCCAACAGGTCAATGCGAAATTACAGACGACATCGGACATTGTCATGCCAATAGATCCAACTTACTTCGGGCTGTACACCTATGCTGGCTTTGGTGCATGGCTGGCACCCGAAGGCAATGATGGGAGGCGAACAAGATCTCCACTTACGCTCAACGTATTCTTGTCGTCGAAAACCGAGTGCCCTTCCCTGACAAGCGAGATGGAGATTCTCCGAAAACTACAGCCGATTTTAGTCGACCGGGGGCAACGAATGGTAGCAGTGTGTGATATCGATGACTCACTCGGCGTTGCGGAAGTTTTGAAAAACGAACACCTGCAAATACAGCTGATGCCTTTCGGCTTTGAAGACAGTAACACAACTTTTGCGGACCTCGGAATCTCGCCCTTAAGCATGCCCTTCAAAGTAATCTACGATTCAACCTTCTCGGCCATCTATGTACGAGGCGCAGATAATACGCCAGAGAGCCAGATCGATTTTGAGCGAGCAGTGTTGAAGTTGAGTGATCTGGTTTACCGCGGGGAATTGTGATTAGTGGGTGCGATGGAGCGAAGAATGGTGAATTGGGCGACGGTCACAATTATCACAGTCCTGACAGTATGTTATGGAATCCTGCTTCTCCGGAATCGCCAGCTCAAATACAACGTATCGATCTTATCAAAGTGGAGGAAAGCTACATGTCCGAATGCAAAAATCATATCCTGACACCTGCAAACTTTCGCCTATTGGCAATGCTCGCAATGGTCGCAATGGCGGCTCTGCCGACTTCGGCAGATACACTCATCAAAATGGTACAACACACTCCGGAAATGAAAATGGGCGCGATGGTCATTCCGGAAATGACCGACACTTTTTCGATTTGGCTGGGCGACAGCATAGCCAAGATGGACGGCACAAATGGAATCTGTACCATTTACAACTCCAGAACCGATTCGTCTTTTCAGCTATTCCCAAAATTCGAGTTGTACTCGACTGGCGGACAAAGTCCGCTTGGAGGCGGTAGCGTCAAGAAAGGTGAGACGGCAAATCTGACGGAAGGGCTGTCGGAACTTGCGCCTTTGATGATGACTGCTGTGAGTCCGACCGAAGACATAAAAGAGATTAACGGCTACCGATGCCAACGCTGGGTGCAAGTCGACAGCATGCCGATGATCGGCGCCAAGATGGCTATCGATATCTGGGCTACCGAAGATACCCAGATCGACGTCGGCCTGTACTCAAAATTGACATCCTCATTGTACAAGGGGCTTTCTAACACGGCTTCGATGGCAGAGCGCAAGAAAGTCCGCGGGCTACCAATCTTGACCACGACCAGTATGGACAGTGACTCCACTGGGATGCTGTCAATTCTTGGCGGAGCCAAGAGTGAGGTCAAGGTGATCTCAATTACCGAGGTTAAGATAACACCGGATTTCTATAGTATCCCGCCGACCTATGAGAAGTACCCGGCGGAGGAGTAGGGTCGGCCGCTTAAAAGCCCAAGGCAGGTATTATCCTCGCTGCAATACTCCATTTTCCTGTTGCTAAAAATGGAGTTGGGGACGATATTGCCTGTGAGGCGGCAACATGACCATTCGAAAATTCTGGGGTTATCATCTTACTTTACTCCTGATACTTGTACTCCATTGTTCGGACAATCCAACGGAACCGGTCGGCGCGATACTAGACCAGTCATTCTTGCTTAGTATAGGACAGAGCACGCGGATTGATTCGGAACCACTTGAAGTTGTCTTCTTACGCGTCATCAGTGATACCCGCTGTCCGAATGCAGGCGAGTGCCATTATGGCGACATCGCAGAGATTTCGGTCAGGCTTGCTCTGGACAAGAACCCACCGGTGCGGGCTGTGCTGAGGATTTTATCAAATCCGGGACCTGCTGATATCGAAGCATTGGCGATAGACACGTTGGGATACCGGTTGCGACTGTTGAGTCTCATTGGAGAGGCCGGCCAAACTACTGGATCAACGAATCCGGTTGCCGAAGTTCAGATATCCAGGGTCGACTCGCAACAAGGCCACCCACCTGATACATTGCTTACTGGTGACCGCGCACTCGAACAAGTCCTACGCTTGGCTGTGGAAATCGATACGACATTCATTGTATCCGATACACTGTTTATGTCGATCGTATATTATGGCGGTTGTGGACGTCATTTCTTTGATCTCCACATGCTTCCGACCTCACTCCTCGAGGGCGAGCCATTCCACGCTAACTTGCATCTCCGTCATACAAGCGGCGCTGATGCCTGCAGTGACCGAATCAAACAGGAGCTACGATTCTCCCTGACTCCACTCAAGGCTTTGATGGCTGCACAGATTGGTGATTCCGCGTTTGTTCAGGTCAATGTTGTGACGTACAGCGGCGATGCAGGGAGTCGGACGAGTATTCTCTATTACGGAACACCTCCACAGTTGGTAAATCACCCACCGACCATCGGAAGCATCGATGACCAAACTGTTGAAGTATCCCAGATTCTTAAATTGCGAGTTTCTGCGTCTGATCCCGATTTGACTTTCCCTGCCTTGACGACAGGCGCATTACCAGATAATGCCGTTTTCGTGGACTTTGGCAGCGGACAGGGAGAACTCACGTATTCGCCTCTGGCGCCGGCTATCGGTAATCACAAAGTGGAGATCATAGCCTCTGACGGAATTGAGGCTGACACCGAACATATCTCGATTGAAGTGCTTCCCGAGAACTTTGCGCCGATCATGACGGCGCCAGACTCTGCGGTAGTTGCGGAAGGCGACTCGCTTTTCTTGATTGTCTCTGCAACGGATCCGAATGGTACGATTCCTGGGATTCGCCTATCAAGGCCACTTGAGAATATGAAGGTCGTTGTTCATCACGACGGCACCGCCACACTTGAGTTTCGTCCGGGATACTTTCAGGCAGGAACTCATGCCATTTACATAATTGCCTCCGATATGGCTCTCGAGGACAGTTCTTTATTCGTCGTCAGAGTACCAAACACAAATCGCGTTCCGGTTATGACTGCACCAGAAATCGTAAACTCCTGGTTCGACTATGAAGTCACTGCGAACTTGTCCGCCAAAGACCCTGATTCTGAAGCCATCTCGATTTCCGCTGTAAACCTGCCGGCAAATGTGACACTGACCGATAATGGAAACGGCACTGCAAGATTGAAGGCAAAACCAGACGCGACACAGTTCGGCGTTTACGATATTCCTGTAGTTGCCAGCGACGGTGACTTGGCGGACACAGCAACTATTGAATTGGCAGTGCTCGGAGCCTATCCCGGACCCAGATTTATTCCGATTCCGCCACAGTCGGTGATGGAAGGCGACACACTACGAGTCTTGCTGGAGACTGAAAATTGGAACTCGACGTCGCGGATCCATTACATTGGTAATCGATACCGATACAAAGGGAGAATTCAACTTGACGGTCAACTGGACGGTAAGGCCTTGTTCACATATGTTCCGAGGTTTCTCAACCCTGATCTAGACACCTTCAGCTTCATCGCAGTAGACCGCTCTTGGGCGGACACGTTGGTGCTGATTGTCAACGTTTTCGACGCTCCGAATCAGGCTCCGAGAATTGTGGAGCAATCACGGTACCAAGGGAGTGTTGTTGGGCAGACGTTTGAACTTGAGATTCGCGCCTTTGATCCCGATTCTAGTGGTCCTGTAACAATTACCGCGCACGGGCTCCCGTCCGGGGCATCACTTATCTCGACGGGTACGAATGTATCAAAATTCTTATTCACTCCCGGCCAATCCGCAATCGGCACTTATCTGCTTTCGTTTGAGGCTCACGATTTCATTGACCCAGCCCTCTTCACTACTTTCGATATGAGCTTATCTGTTCACGAGTTTCAGAACAATCAAGGACGGATCATTCCTCTCGAGATAGGCAGATATTGGGTGTACGAATACGAAAATTGGGGCACTTGCGGCGATCCTGACTCACCAGATTCGGAGTTAGAGATGAAGCTCTATACACCCGCTTCGTTTTTCCGCATTGACAGTGTTGAGGTCATTGATTCCACCCGAGTTGATGGCAAGCTGTTGTGGACATTGACCACAAGCGGCTGGCCGCTAGCGCGTTACGCTCGCGAAGACGGCGACACCGTTACCTTTATTCCGTCGTATGTGCGTTACTTCCCAATAGAGCAGCAGACTCCAATCCCAAATGGCTACGCGAAACCGATCTCATCAGTGGTGCCGACAGGGGCTTACGAGAATGCATTCTTCTACTTTGGGTCAGGCGGCGGCTGGTCTAATTACAATTCACTGGGTGTAACTGTAGTTCCAGGAATTGGACTTGTGAAGTGGGCACATCACCATGATTCGTTCAGCATTTCGAACTGCGATCATCAGGGTTGTTGCACAGTGAATCAAACGTATCTCCTGATCCGTACTGGGCGAAGATGACAGACGAGCTTCTTATGGAGCTGAAGAATTAGGATTCGTTGTCGGCCGCTGAATTGTCCGGCGTGTCTTTCCTCTCCAAATACAAGAACCCTCCCAGCAACTGCACCCAATCGGAGAAGGGACGACCTTGATTTTCAGGTTTGTTGCGAATGCGGGAAATTGCATTCAGTTTAGAGTCAAGTTCATCAATGAAGTAAAGGGCGAAGGCTTCCTCGAATTCCGGTTCAACCGGCGCAGAATATTCCTTCTTGCCTTGATGCGACAGAATCATGTGCAGGAGCCGCTTAACGTTGATATCACCCTGAAGGCCCAACCGGTCAGCGGCAGCTTTGACGATTTCGAATCCAATCACCATGTGACCGAAGAGCCGGCCATCGACCGAATATTCGAAAGTCGCCCCTACCTCCAGCTCGGAAATCTTGCCGACATCGTGCAGCAACGCCCCGGAGATTAGCAGCGACCGGTCGAGGTAGTCATAATGCTCGCAGACTTTCACCGCCAATCGCGCCATTGAGAGCGAGTGTTCTGCCAGACCGCGCAGATAGCCGTGATGCCATTTGGTTCCGGCTGGCGATTCGAAGTAGTGGCGTTTGACATCCTCGTCGTAGAGGACTTCGACGACCAGCGCATGCAGCTCCTCATCGGTGATGAGATTGACCATCTCTTCAATTCCGGCCTCGAGTTCCTCAAGCGAGAATTCACTCGAAGCCAAAAGCTCGGTGGAGTCGTATTCATCGGTTTTGGCGGGACGGATTTTTTCGACCTGTACTTGCATCGAGCCGCGATAAGAACTTACCAAACCTTTGACTTTGACGACGGTGGCGTCTTTGAGCGTCGGATAGGTTTGTTCTGCCTCTTCGCCCCAAAGCACACCGGCAATGCGGCCGGTTGAATCGGACATTTCCAGTTGCAGGCGCACACCGCCGGTAAAAGGCACGAGGTCGCACTTGGTCAAGGCGTAGTAACCCAGCAGCAGGTCGCCGGTATTGACATCGCGAATTTTCAAGTTGTTAGCCTCCACAAGACCTTGCGGCTTCCGGTTGCACTTGCGCCCAAAGGCAGTTGAATGAGTTCATTGAGACAATAACCCGATGTCGAAACGGAATGTCAAGCAAGATTGGACCGGTGCTAATCGACAGTAGCGCACATTACTATTGTGAATGCTGCAAACCCGAGGACCGACAACAGCCTGGTGATGCCCTCTTTCTCTTCGGTGTCGGAGAACGCTACGCGAATCGAGTCGACGCGCGAAAGATCCACCTGATAGGTGCCATACTGATAATTGCGGGATTCCATGATCGTGAGAATGCCATTCTCCCATGAGTAGCCGCTCGGGTGGACCTGCTTGGTGGAATCATAGTAGATCGTCTTTATTTTATCGGGGTGTGAATCACTTAAGCGCCAGATCGGAGTCGGACGTGATGGTAGCATTTGCTCTTCGTGCCCCGGCGGCAGACTAAACACTCCGGAGGTTGAGTCCAGTAAGCGTGATGCCGGCAAACCGTCATTATCCCAGTCAATAGCAGGCAGGTGCTTTGGATTTATGAGCGTGAATTCCTGATTGTTGTAACAGCTGGATACGAAGATCAGCGCTAATGCCAGAAGCATCGCCACCCGCCTTGCTTGATTTTGGAACATATTCATAAAACCTTGGGCTGTCAGTAACTTTGCTTGATTCGCCGTATTATTTCGCTCGTTGAGAGTCCTTTAACCAATTTCATCCGCACTACTTTGCCGCCATGCGCCAGTACGTGGTCGGCGCCAACTATCTCGGAGATCTTGTAGTCGGCTCCTTTGACAAGGACATGAGGATTAATCAACGGAATGAGCTTGTCAGGCGTCTTTCTTTCTAATGGGACAATATAGTCCACGACCGCAAGCGCAGCAAGAACTTTCGCCCGATATTTATAGGGTACTATGGGTCTTAGGTCGCCCTTGTTGACTTTTACTGAAGCATCGGTGTTAAGTCCAACAATGAGCATATCTCCAAGTCTACGCGCACGGGTAAGATAATCGACATGACCGGCGTGCATGATGTCAAACACGCCGTTGGTGAAAACGATGCGCTTACGTCCCTTGTGAAGTCGCGCAACTAATGCAGGGATTTGGCTCTTTGTGATGATCTTCGTCATAAATGCTGTCGCAGATTGTCAATGTTCGCGAGCTACAGTTGCTCCGCGATTGTCTCAAACAATTCGTCGCGGCTGACATACGCAGTACCAATGTATCCGACGACTATTCCCGCTGCCTGATTGGCAATATAAGCCGCTTCCAGTTTCGTTGCTCCCGCCGCCATCATAGCGGTCATGACGGCGATAACGGTATCGCCCGCACCGGTGACGTCGTACACCTTCTTGGCAACAGTCGGGAGATGGTTGAAATTTCCGTTCTCCTCGAATAACGCCATCCCGCGTGCACCCAAAGTAACCAGTATTGAATCCAGTTCCAGTTCTTTCAAGAGTCCCCAGCCGACCTCTTTGAGCGAATCATCGTCGCGGATACGCTTGCCAGCCGCGAAGGCTGCCTCGTGTTCGTTTGGTGTGATGACCGAAACCTTCTTATAGTTGCGGAAGTGGGTCTCCTTCGGGTCGACTGAAATGAACTTTCCTCTGCTGCGCGCCAGGCCAACGACTCGATTGAGAAATGACGATGTAATTACGCCCTTGCCGTAGTCGGAGATGAGCAGGCACTGTATGTCGCTTAAACGACCCTCGATATGGTTGACGAATTCGTTTTCGGTATAGCCGTCAATTTCATCCCGCGATTCACGATCGGCGCGCACCACCTGCTGGTTGTGGGCAATAATGCGCGTCTTGACCGTAGTCGGCCGCTTCTGGTCACTGACAAGTTTGTGCTGGCCGATCCCTTCGCGTTCGAGAAGATGCTTGAGCCGGGTGGCGTTTTCATCGTCGCCCACGAGGCCAACCAGTTCGACATTGCAGCCGATGGCGCTGATATTACGCGCAACATTGGCAGCGCCGCCGAGGTGGATCGATTCGGAATCGACCTCGACCACGGGCACAGGTGCTTCCGGCGAGATTCGGCTAACGTTGCCCCAAAGGTATTGATCGATCATCAAATCACCGTAAACCAATACCCGCGCGCCGGCGAGGTTTTCGAACAGCTCCTGGAGCCGTTTATGTGTCAGAATCGACAAGTTAATCTCCTTGACTGCAGCGCATATTATATTACACTGGCAACGCCTTGACAAGGAGGAACCATGAACAAGCCACCCACTCAACAGATACAATTGGAACTGCGCGAAGCCGAAGCCGAAGGGATCTATTCGAATCTAGTCATGATCGGGCACTCCCCGTCGGAGATTATTTTCGATTTTGCTCGATTTTTACCCGGCACGCCCAAAGCCCGCGTCTTTGCACGCATCATTATGACCCCGCAAAATGCCAAGTCAGTACTGAAGACACTTGAGGACAACCTCAAGAAGTACGAAGAGAAATTCGGCGAAATCAAAATACAGGGTGAAGTCGACCAGAAAAATATCGGCTTTGCCAGACCCGAGCCGCAATAATCGCTTAGCGGTTGAATCAAATTCTATCCTGCCAAAATTAAAGGCGCTCCCGCAGTCGCGGAAGCGCCTTTGTTTTGCTCACCAAGAAAATTCTTTACGGACAGAACGGAGCCGGACCGCCGCCGAAGATGAAGTTGATGATGTACACAGCGTCGGAAATGTTGATACTTCCGGTACCGTTGGCATCACCTAGACACGGCTGTGCCGGTGCGGCGCCGCCTGCAAAAATGTAGTTAATAATGAATACGGCATCCGAGATGTTAATCGAGCCGGTGTTGTTAGCATCACCGCACAGACAAGGCGGAGCCGGTGGGGCACCGATCTGTCCGCGGATTTCCTCCACAGGAAACGCGACTGAATGAACATTGACGTAGAGTTCTTCCTGCAACATATCGATGATGTCTGGCACGGTCAAATACCAGACCTCCTTGATCGGGCTGGCCGGACTACCGAATCCAAAGACAATCGGACCCGACACACAGATTGCGCCGCGATGTACATGGCCATCAATTGGGCTGGAGACATTGTGTGTAAGATTGATCGTCATCTCGCGTCCGCCCGGCTTGAGCGTGGCGGTACAGGTTCCGGTCGCCGCACTGCCGGTTCCGGCGCACGCTGCCGCCTGCGACTCATCTAATCCCAGCGCATAAGCCTGCGGTTGTTCGAGCACCAATTGCCCGCGAATTTCACCCGATGGGAATCCGGTCGAATGAATGTTGACATAGAGGTTTCCAGCCAATAGATCCGTCACGTCTGTGGCGGTAAGAGCCATCACCTCATTCGATGGACTTGCCGAACTTGAAAAACCGTAACGGATTGGTCCTTCAACGTTGGGCGCGCCGAAGTGGACATGCGCGTCGATGGGGCTGGTAACATTGTGCTCGGTGTGCATTGTCAGAGTCTTATGATCCGCACTTAGAGTTGCCACTGTGAATCCAACCGCCGGTGAACCGGTACCCGCCCCGCCGTTTGCCAATGCGCCGTTCATTTTCAAGGCAATATTGACACTCTGCCGTCTTAGCTGACCGCGGATTTCACCCGAAGGGAATGCCGTCGAGTGGATGTTGATATACAGATCGCCCTGCATAAGGTCCTTCAAGTTGAGCGAATCAAGGCTCCAATTCTCATTGATCGGGCTTTGCGGATTGGCAAATCCGAATCGAATCGGGCCTTCGACTCCCGGCAAGCCAAAATGAACGTGGCCGTCGATTGTGCTCGGCACGTCGTGTGTGACTTTGACATTCAAACTGGTGCTGGCCGCGTTTAACTCACAAACTGAGACCCCTGATGCCAGCGAGTTGGAGCCGACACCCGCCAACGCCTGGGCTTCGTCAAGTGTGAACACGAACTTGATCGGCGCCTGGACTATCTGGCCGCGAATTTCGCCAGACGGGAAGCTGGGCGAATGGATGTTGACATATAGGTCACCGGCCAATAGCGCGGCCACGTTGGATGGACTAATTGTCCAAGTCTCGTGAATCGGGCTCGTTGCCGAGGTAAACCCGAAGCGAATTGGACCGCCATCAACGCAGGGCGCGCCGAAATGGATATGGGCACCGCTGGCGGCAAGTACAGTGTGCTCAACATAGACCGATAGCTGAGTTTGGGCGGCATTGAGTATAGCAATGCCAAACCCGGTCGCGGCACTTCCGGTGCCGGTACAACTGACTTCCTGATCATCATCTAACAGAAACGTGTAGATCGTCGGACTGCAATTCGAAACGAAGATCGTGTCGATCATCGACAGCGGATGGACGGAACATACGTAGGGATAAGCCCCGACCGGGTCGGAACCGGTGAGCACCAGATCATAGGTCGACCCAATGGTGCTGAACAACGGCGATTGAAAGGTCTTCGGCGAACTGGGGTCGGAATCGACCTGGTGTACGCCGCCCGCCCAGGTCCAGCGAATCGTGTCGCCCAGGCAGGCCTGTGTTTTGCCCGGCGTGAAAAAGAAGTTTCCAACCGAGATGTTGTGAATTGTCGCCTGCAGCGGACTCGCTGCCAATGCCAGCATTGCGGTCAGTCCCGCTAGCGATATGCGTGACAGAATGTTCATCCTACTACCTCCAATGAGTATGATTGATTAATTGGTTCTATTCAGACTTATCTAAAGTTACGAGCCAAACGCATACCGTCTCATCTCGATATCCGGCAGACGCTGCACATTCAAGGGTGCGCTTTTATCAATTGGTAGTATCCAGAGGACTTCGCCTCTGAAGTAATAGAGTATGAGTTGTTTCAGATTCGTACACCAATATAGTCGATATTCGGAAGAAAATAGGACTTTTTGGGTCTATTAATTACATGTGTTGGCGATTTTTGAGTAGTCGGGCCGTTATTCGCAGGTGGAAATGGGCCGCAAAAACCGAGGCGCCCGGCAGTTCGCCAGGCGCTCGTTTGATCCAGGATGTCAGGTGAGTCGGGATCTGATTCGGATTACAGGTTGTCTTCCTTGTGCATGCGAACAACCTGAAGGGTGCTTCCCGCTCCCGGGAATCCCTTCACTTCGACCAGTTGACCGACCTGAAAGTTATCCAGTGCTATCGGCTCGTTGTTGAACCCGGTCAGCACCGCTGTCGCGGAGACAGAACCATTCCAGGTTTGTCCGACAAAGGTCACGGTGCGGGTGGCGACGTCAATTGTCGCGATTGCTGCCGTAAACTGGATGTCTTCGATGACGCCATCCAAGTCCTCCAGCTCGATGCGCACGGCTTGCAGAGTGCTGGCATTGACGAAATTAGCGTGAACTTCCACGGAGTCGCCAACCTTGAGGTCGGTGAAGCTAAGCAGGGTGTCCATCGCGCCAATCGCGTCATCACTTCCACGTCCGCGCTTGCCTAAGCCATCTTCGGAGTGCGAGAGGTGGGCATAGATTATCGTACTCGCGTCCACTGTGATGGTTTCGGTCCGGCCGGTAACCGAGAACGTGCCGGCTGAATAGTCGATGGCTGTGATTCTGGATTCGAATTCGAGGTCGGAATCTTCAAGAGCATCCGGCTTGCGCAGGCGAACACGGTCGGCCAGGATGCTGCCGTCGGGTTGATTGGTTCCGCGAATATCAACGGAATCGCCGACAATGATTTCGGAAAGGTCAATCTGTATCTGTAAATCATGATTCATAACTTCGGCATTTGGCATGACGTTGATCGTGGCTGGATTGCCAACAAAGGTCATTGTGCGTGCAAGTGCATTGATCGTTGCGACGCGGCCGCCAAATTCGACTTCGGCACCGTTGTCTTCGGATTTAACGCGGATCCGATCTGCAAGCACCGAGTTGTCCGCCTGGCGATTGCCGCGCACTTCGACCGAATCACCGACAACGATTTCACTGAACGTGATGGGCGTTTCGCTACCACCGTTGCGGCGCACGATCTCGGCGTCGGCAGCAGCATAGACAACTTCAGTGTTGGTGGTGAAGGTCAATTTGCGCAGGTCAACATCAACTGATGCTACATGACTGCCGAATTCGACTTGAGCTGCGAGATTCGCATTTGTCCCGCCGCCCTTGTTGCTGGCGATGGAGTTGTTGCTGGGCGACAGCGGCGATTCGCTTGAGCAGCCGATCATCAACATTACGACCGCAAGTCCTGCGATCAATTTTCCCGTGAGTTTCATCCATCCGTTTTGCATTGTGGTCTCTCCTTCCGCGATTGCTCGCGACGTGTTATTTATTGTGTTTGATTTCTTCTTCATCGGTGTTGTACGACAGAGATACCACAAGAATCATCCGTACAGTCCACGTTTGAAATAGTGAGAAAATAGTGCGCCTTGCCTTCTGCTGAAGCTCGACCAAAACAGGAGTTAACTTGCCGTCATTGTGGGAGGCGCATACAAAAAAACAGGCGAACGAATTCGCCTGTTTTACTCAAGCTGCCGGTGTTGCTACCGGACTATTAAAGTGCCGACACGGGCACCTCGAGACCTCTACACAGGAGAGACGAGGGTCAAAATACAGATCTTCAGCGTCCCGTCAGCAGCCGGGAAACCCTTCACACTGACTTGGTCGCCGGCAGAGAAATCGGCGAGCAGCAGTTCGTTGCCTTCGCCATCGAGCAGTTGCGCATTGGGACAGACCGTCCCTACCCAATCAAGATCGACGAAGGTCACGGTATTATTGTCAAGGTCGACAGTTGCCAGAACAGCATCAAAAGTGATGCATTGTTTGTCTGCACAATTGGCGAGCTTGATCTTGACAGCCAATAAATTCGCTTCATCGACGACATTGGCTCTGACTTCGATAACGTCACCAATTTCCAGGTCGGTAAAGGTAAAAATCGTGTCGCGATCCTTTATAATTCGTTCACGCTGTTGATTTGTCTGCGGTTCAGAATCACCAAGGGCCGCATTCTGGCGAGTGGAAATCTTACCCCAGATAACCGTGTTCTCGTCAATTGCAATCGTCTCGGCACGACCGTACACGGTGAAGGTCCCGGCGGTATAGTCGATCGTGGCAATTGAATCTCGGAAGGCAAGGTCATAGCCGCAGGTTCCGTCGGAGGCCATAATCCGCAGCCGCTGGGCAATGACATCGCCATTGGCTTCGCGATGTCCGTTAACTTCAACTGAATCGTTAATTTGCATGTCAGCAAACTGTATACGGACCTGATGTCCGGCGACTATCTTGAACATCTCGCAGTTCTGCAAGGCATAGACCGTGTCCGGTACTCCTGCAAATGTAACGCGGAACATTTCCTGATTGAGCGACTGAATCCGCGCCGAAAAATTGACCTGAACGCAATTTGGACAGTCGTCCGGACTGGTCAGTGGCTTATCAAGCGGACTCACTGGTGAATTGGGTGAACTTCCCGAACAACCGATCATTATCGCAGTCAAAGCAAATCCGATCATGCTGCGGACGAGTTGGATAAGGGTGCTTTTCAACATGGTACAACCTCCCGAAGGGTTGAATGTTCTCGCCCGGTAGCGTTCGGCGATTTCTCTATTCGCAATACAGAGTGTTTTATCCGGGTTTGTCGTTCACCCGGCGGGCAAAAAATCGTAAAAAATGTCGATGTTGTGGTCGCCGGCAAAAGAAAAGCGGCAGGGTGCTCGAATCCTACCGCTCTGCCGACGTGTCTTTTGGACGCGCCTAAGGGCAATTTGCGCAGGGAGGGTCGCTATTGGCGAAAATGTAATTGATTATCACGATCGCATCGGAAATGGACAGCGTACCGCTGCAGTCGCAGTCTCCCGCCATTGACGGTACAGGAGGTGGACCGCCGGCGAAAATATAGTTGATGATAAAAATAGCATCCGAAATGTTGAGATTGTTCGTCCCATTGGCATCTCCACAGGTGAATCCCGTCAAAGCGGCAAGCGCTGCCGAAGGATTAACCAGCCCCCTTCCTAAATCGCCAGCATATAGCGGGTTAATGGCATCGATATCGGTCGCCGTTTCGGCTAGCACGCTATCGATCGCATCTGCGGTTAAATTCGGATCAATCTGCAGCATCAGAGCCGCTACACCCGCGACCAGTGGTGCCGAAAAACTGGTTCCGTCCCACCAGGCATAGAGTGAATCGAGGTGTGGGGCATAAACTCTCGTTCCGGGCGCGCAGAGGTCTACCTTCTTGCCCCAGTTCGAGAAGTCGGCCTTCAGGTTAAGCGAGTCCAGCGCCGCAACCGCAATCACCGACGATTTCAGTGCCGGGAACGGGAAGAGGTTTTCGTCACCGGTGGAATCGTTTCCCGCGGCTGCAACAACGACGACACCGAGACTCTCCGCGTAGTCAATCGCATCGTGAATAGCTTCGTGCCGGCCCCGCAATCCGAGGCTAAGATTGATTATCTGGCAGCCATCATCGACCGCCTTAACGATTGCGCGCGCGATGGTGTATCCATTCCCGCGGCCAAGGGTATCCAGGGTTCGGTAAGCATATAATTCGGCGCCTGGTGCGACCAACGCGATTGCACCGGCGACAAATGTCCCGTGGCCGGATGCAACTCCCCCTGGTTCATCATTGGCATCGATATCATCATCGACGAAGTCATATCCCGAGTGAACGTGTGAAGTCTTTGCGACAAATTGCGGGTGATCAAAGTTCAGTCCGGTGTCGATGATTCCGACTTTGACCGCAGTACCGGTGGCGACTGTCTGCGCGTCCGACAGCAGTAATGTCTCTGCAGCCGGCTGATTTTCAAAAGTCCCTATCGCTTGATTATCAAGAAACGGCGAACTGCGTTGGAACGGCTCCGGAGCATCAAGGTAATAATTTGGACCGCAGTAGAGCACGGCCGGATCCAGTGCAATGACTGTCGCCAGACTTTCGATATCGACACCCGACTGCGTCTGAAGGAGATAGGCATTTGTGGAAAAGATAGTGTTCAAGACCGTCGTGCCATACTGGCCGTTGATGTAGTTGATATTGTAGCCCTGGCGCATCTCGCAGACTAGCCTTTCGTTTTCGAATTCTCCGCTATTGTTGGCGTAGCCAACGGCCGAAAACAAAATCAAGCTGACTACTGCCGGCAGTAAGGTCAGCCGGTTTAGATATTTGGATCTTAACATCATCTACTCCTCATTCTCCTGCTCCAAACACCGAGAAGGCGCCCCAATGGTATGCCGATGGGTATTGCGCCCGCACAGTGATCGCAGCGTAACGGATTGCAGCAAGAATGCTCGCGCTCTTAAAATAGTTATCGTAAAATGCCGCCATCCAGACAGCGGTAGTTTGATCGGACACCGGCCAATGGCCGGCGATGACATTGCGTGCACCCATCTCTAAGAGAGATCGTACTAATCCCGTAGATTCTTCACCCGGCAGCGCGACCTGTTCACCGGAGCGACAGGAGGCCAGCGTGACAAGATGGACGGAACATTGCTTGAGACGAAAGTCGGTGGCAAATAGTGCACCGTCCTCTAAAGCTAAATACGAATAAAATGGGTTATCTGCACGGAGAAATGCGTGTCCGGCATAATGCCAGAGCCTGGCTTCGCCTCTTTCGGGCCAATCTTTGCGACTGCAGGGCGAGTGAATCTCTGTACGATCAGACAGGTTTTTGACCAAATTCTCCAGTTCACGGTCAACCTCTGGAAGGTCGTCCGCCTTCCCACGGAAGACCTGAACACGTTTGGAAGTGACCGTGATCGCTTGCGCAGCCCGGAAATGGCGGATACTCGGCGCTATTATAAAGTGATGCCGTTCCAACAAGGGCTGGCCGTCGACGATTAACGCCCGCCACGGCAGGTTAGCCAATTCCCCCTCCGGGATCAACAGCACGGTCTCGGTAATTGGATCAACGCCTAACGGAGCCCATAGCCACGCCCCGAGGTCACTCCAGAGGCTCTTTTCGAGCGATGCATCCATGGTGTCCTGAAGGTGGCCCGCAAGCAGTTCGCCTTCCAAAATGAACCGCCACCGCTGCATCGCATCAGCAAGGCGGCGCCGACCATTCACAATGCGTCCGACACTTGTATT
>CAUJJY010000011.1 GCA_963205155.1 Candidatus Zixiibacteriota bacterium
AATCCAGACGCTTAGGTCGCTGAACCGTCCCACCCGGAAAATGTCGTAACGATCAACATTGACACTGCGATGAAGCGGCGTGAACAAAGCCACCCGATGTTTTAGTTCGGCATATTGCTGCGGTAATGCTCCGGCAACATCGGCCAATCCCCCGGTTTTCGAATATGGCATCGCCTCGCTGGCGACGTAGGCAATATTTAACTTTCCCATGTACTACACCCCTCCATTCCTTGGTTGGGTAGATTATGACACTGTGATTTCTCGCAGATAGAGCGCGGCGTCCTCGGGCGCCACCGGATTAATGTAGAATCCGGAGCCCCACTCGAAGCCGGCAATCTTTGTCAGCTTGGGAATCACTTCCATGTGCCAATGATAATATTCTTTTCCTGAATTGCTAAACGCATCGGTATGCACGACATAATTATAAGGCGGATCCGCCAGGGCTACCCGCAATTTTGCCAGAGTGATTTTTACAATGCCGGCCAGGTCCAGCGCCATGCTGTCGCTTAACTTGCTGTAATCCGACTCGTGCGACTTAGGCAGAATCCACGTCTCAAATGGAAATCGCGGTGCAAATGGTTCGATTGCAATGAATCCGTCAGTTTCGTACACCACGCGCTTGCCGGAACTGACTTCCTGCCGAATAATATCACAAAAAATGCAGCGTTCCTTATACGTGAAATAACGCTCGCTCCCCTCGAGTTCGGATTGAACTCGAATCGGCACAACCGGGGTTGCTATCAACTGCGAATGTGCATGCTCCAGCGACGCACCGGCAGCCTCACCTTGGTTCTTGAAGGCCAGTAGGTACTTGAATCGTATGTCTTTTTTCAAATCGATCATCCGCGACTTGTAAGCCAAAAACACCTGCTTGGCCTGTTCAACCGGAAGGTCGACCAGGTCCAATTGATGATCCGGTGTCTCAATTACAACCTCATGCGCCCCAATTCCGTTCATACGGTCGTAGATGCCCTCACCCTCGCGGTTGAGATCACCTTCGATCTTCAGGGCCGGGTATTTATTGGAGATCACGCGCATTTCCCAACCGGGACTATTTGCCCCACTGCTGTTATTTCGCAGCGAGAAAATCTCCGGCGGTGTCATGGATTCATTACCGGGGCAGAACGGACAACTTTTTGGCTCTTTGCTTTTCACGGCCGGCGCAAAGTCGCTGGGACGTTTTCCCCGCTCGGTGGAGATGATCACCCATCGACCAACAATGGGGTCTTTTCGCAGTTCAGGCATGAAGTACTTCCTTGCTCAAATGCCAATCGACAAATTCCAACATACGGCGATGCGCGCAGTCGGTCAACGCCTTTGTTTTCTGGATCACCTCTGTGTAGGAAGAAAACTCGGGGAGCCTCGCTATTCGCGCGCTTTCCACCCTGTACGGTGCACCGCTGTCGCCTGTGAGATATATCGGATTAATTCGGCATCCGCGTTAGTCATCTCCCGGCCGCGTCGACTCATAACAATCTTGGCAGTAGCAATTGCTTTATTGACATCGTACTCGACAAATCCATCTTTGCCGCCCCATTGGAACGACGGTATGTAGCGTCCGCCGGCAAGTCCACCGCCGAAAATATTCACCGAGTGCCCAATCACCATCCCGGTAGTCAACAGCGTGCCGATTCCAGTTTTGGCATGATCACCAACGAAACTTCCGACCTTGTTCAAACCGGTGCTAATCAATCCGCTCGGTAACTCTACCTTTATTTCACCATAATTGTTTTTCAGGTCGGAATTGGTGGTCATCGCGCCGAAGTTTACCCACTCGCCGACGTAGGCGTGGCCAATGAAACCGTCATGGTATTTGTTGGAATAGCCGTGGAAAATCGACTCCTCTACCTCACCACCAACCCGGCAAAATGGACCAAAGGAACATCCAGCGCGAATCTTGCCACCCACCAACTGGCAGTTATCGCCAACGTAGCATGGACCCTCAATCCGCGTGTGAGGCGCGACAATTACCTTTTCGCCAAAATAGACTGGGCCGCCACGGGCATCAATGACAACCTGCCCGTCGATCCGGCACCCCTTCCCCATGTAGACATCATCGACATTGTAGATTAGACAGTCATCGTCAACTTCCGAGTCGCTAAAAATATCACTTAGATTTAGTTCTGGAATGAGCAGTTCAAAGTCACGAACGATTTCTTCGCCATTGTGATGCACGATATCCCACAGATAACGAACACTTTTCAGATTTGATTCAATCGTCTCTACCGTAGCCGCTGCAGCCAGAATTGCGCCATAAAGACTGTCGCGTCGACATTCCAATAGTCCACGCTCCAATGCCCGATAGGTATCGTCCTGAATTCCAAGTCGAAGCAATGCCAGGGTTCCGGAGACCATGACGGCGCAGTTGTTGCCGCTCTCCAAGATATCATCGATCAACTTCTCATCGGGAAAGAATCTTGGATTAATGAAGACCGCTTCGTCAAAGCCGGTTGCGTTAGTGTCATTAACTTGACGATGCAGTGACTCACCGAGAGCCGAAGCAAGATACTTCCGCGACAAGAGCCGGAATTCGTCATGCTCGATGCGTGCAGTCCACTTATCCCCCAACGAGAGTATCCCGCACAGCAATTCCGCCGGGGTGTGCGACAAGCTAAGCGGGTAGAAGTCATCTACCTGCTCATCTTCGAAGAAAAATATTAGTCTTTTCATGTGAATTGCCTAAGTGGCGCCCTCGTCAATCCTTGAATAAACTGTCCCAAGCCGCTCTGTCCTTGTCCTTCTTGCTGGAAAAGGTCCGAGCTTTGGCTTGGCGCGACAAAGAAAATGCCTCCGATTCCTTGACTTCCGGATCCTTCTTGCTCACAGGCACTTCGTGTCCCCGCGGCGTAAAGTACTCGCAGAAGTTGGCCTTTTCCTTGTACCGCACCCATTCAGCCTGATTCTCCAAGCACTGGTGATGAGCATCGCGGTCGTAGAATCGACAGTTATAGCAACACTTTAGGGGCTGATCACACTTCTGACAGTGATCGTTGCGGTTTGCTCTGCCTTCAAGCCGATTCTCGGTCTTGCAGGACCAGCAAATAACAATGTTTGTGGGACTCATAAAAACTATACCGATGTAACTAGTAAATTCCCTGACTCTAAGAATTATTGTGTAAAGAAATTGAAAAACATTTGATCCAGTAGCTGGACCCGCAAAAGCATTCAGGAGGCATGATATCAATGTATCCTATAATGTCAACAAAAACTAATTGGGAAAGTTCACGCCTTTGCCATGAATATCGGCAGAAAAATTCATTGCATTAGTACCGGTAGACGCTTAATATTTGAGGCTTCAATGGATACGAAAGGTGTTAACTAGGTGCGAATATTAGTTGTCGGTTCTGGCGGCCGCGAACATGCAATGTGCTGGAAGCTCTCTAAGAGCCCCTTGGTCGAGAAACTGTACTGCGCTCCCGGCAATGCCGGTATTTTCCGTGTCGCGGAATTGGTCAACATCAATGCTGAAGACATCGACAATCTGGTGCGATTCGCGAAAGAGAAACAAATCGACCTAACCATCGTCGGACCCGAACTTCCCCTCGCCCTCGGTATCGTCGATCGCTTCGAAACCGAGAAGCTCCGGATATTTGGACCCACCAAAGCCGCCGCCGAAATCGAATATTCCAAAGCCTACGCCAAGCAATTCATGCGCAAGCATCATATCCCTACCGCGAGCTTCATGGTCTTCGAGGATATGAAGGAAGCCATAACGTTTGTCCGCAGTGCCGGAATGCCGATCGTGATCAAGGCCGACGGCTTGGCGGCCGGTAAGGGCGTCACTATTGCGCGAACGTCCGAAGAAGCCGAACACACCATTCGCGAGATGATGCAGAAGCGCCAGTTTGGCGAAGCCGGTGCGCGTGTCGTAGTCGAACACTTCATGACCGGGGAGGAAGCCTCGGTGTTTGCGTTCACTGATGGAAAGAACATTCTCACAACCATTGCCTCTCAAGACCACAAGCGTGTTGGCAACGGCGACACCGGTCCTAATACCGGCGGGATGGGAGCTTATGCGCCTGTGCCTTTTGTCTCTGAAAAGATTCTCAAAGACATTCACGATCTTGTCCTTGAACCGGCTGTTCATGGAATGGCCGAGGAAGGCCGCCCCTACAAGGGTGTCTTGTACGCCGGCTTGATGATGACCGAGCGTGGTCCAAAGGTAATAGAATTTAATTGCCGGCTCGGCGACCCGGAAACGCAAGTGATCCTGCCTTTAATGAAGAATGACTTTGCCCAGCTCGTTAGTTCGGCGGTGGACGGTACACTTGATAGCGAGACGCTGGAGTGGGAAGATGCTTATGCCGTCTGCGTCGTCATGACGTCGGGTGGATATCCGGGCGACTACGAAAAGGGACGAGAGATTACCGGCTTGCGTGAT
>CAUJJY010000012.1 GCA_963205155.1 Candidatus Zixiibacteriota bacterium
TCACCGGCTCCTTTCGCAGACAATAGCCGTTAGAAACGCTTTTGATAGAAGTGGCAGTAAGGTTCCTTGCCGTTGGACTCGTAGTAGTCCTGATGATACTTCTCGGCAGGATAAAAATTGTCAGCCTTGGCGATCTCGGTCACTACTTTGTAGCCCTTATCCTTCAATAACCCGACCAGCTTTTCCGTGATCTGTTTCTGCTCGTCGTCAACATAGAAGACGGCCGAGCGGTATTGGTTGCCGACATCTGGACCCTGGCGATTGTATTGGGTCGGATCGTGAATTTCGAAAAACAGGCGCGCTAAAGTCTCGTAATTGGTTTTGGACGGATCGTAAACGACCTCCACGGTCTCGGCATGCCCGGTATTGCCGTCGCAGACCTCGCGATAGGTAGGATTCTTGGTATGTCCGCCCATATAGCCTGACTGGACGGAAATAACCCCCCCTGCCTGCTGCAATAAGTGCTCGGTGCCCCAGAAACAGCCGCCGGCAAAGTAGGCCTTCGCCGTCGAAACATTCTGCGAGGCCGGGATGAATCTCATGGAGATAGAATTCACACAGTGGCGCACGTTTTTGTCGGTGAAGCCTTCGCCTTCGAAAACGTGACCTAAATGGCCACCACAACGCGCACAGGTAATCTCCGTGCGGTGCCCGTCGGCATCAACCGTGCGCTTGACCGCGCCATCGATTTCGTCGTCGAAACTGGGCCAGCCGCAGCCGGAGTCGAATTTATCCGAAGACCGATACAGCGGCGCATCGCATTGTCTGCAGAGATAGGTACCAGCGGCGGTGTTTTTATATAGTTCGCCGGTGAAGGGCATCTCGGTGCCCTTGAACTTGATGACCTGTTCTTCATCAGGTGTGAGTTTATTCAGTGTCACGTTAGTCTCCTTGCCTTTGTCTTTGGACATCATGGACGGTGGTACGAACACCAAAAGAATTGCCGCCAGAGTGGCGCCACCGATCAGTATTCGCCCGAAATTGCCAACGATTGCCTTCATAAAGTCCTGCTCCTTGTCGGACGACTCACTCGATTGCCTCGTTACCCCGTTACTATTTAACAAACAGGACCCAGTAGCTCGGTGTTCCCTGACATCTTCCCAAATCAACAAAAGCGGCTTGCCAAAGACGGAAATCGGTGTTAATATTTGTTAATGATGGATTCACATTGTCCTTTAATCATGGAGCCAAAAACTCCTGCACAGCGGAGTTTGCCCAGATGCCTACCTGCCTGCGACTGATGTGTGTTCTGGCGCATCCGGATGACGAGTCACTGGGTGTTGGAGGAACATTGGCACGTTACGCCGCCGAGGGGGTCGAGACTTATGTCGTCTGCGCGACCCGCGGGGAACGTGGACGATATGGCGATGCCGCTGACCGACCGGCACCGGAAGTTGTCGGAGCCGCGCGGGAAAAGGAATTGCGGGCTGCCGCCAAGGTACTGGGAGTGCGGGAGGTCCATTTCTTAGACTACCTCGACGCCGATCTCGACAGAGCCGATGGGCGCGAAGCAATCGGCAAGATTGTCGCACATATCCGCAGGCTGCGTCCGCAGGTTGTAGTCACTTTTGGCCCGGACGGCGGCTATGGGCATCCCGATCATATCGCGATCTCGCAATTTACGGGGGCGGCAATTGTTTGTGCGGCTGATCCTGATTATCAAGCAGTCGGTGAAGCTACAACTCATCATCGCGTTGACAAACTCTATTTCCTGGCCTGGACGTATGGAAAGTGGAAGGCGTATACTGAAGCGTTCCGCGACCTGAAGATCACCGTAGATGGAGTTGATCGTCGTGCGATACCCTTTCCGGAGTGGGAAATCACGACCGTCATTGATACCGAGAAATATTGGCAGAGCGTTTGGCAGGCCGTTCTTTGCCATAAGACGCAATTGACGATTTATGAGAAGCTTGCGCATTTGTCGGAGGCAAGTCACCGCGAACTCTGGGGAGCACAAGAATTCTACCGAGTGTTCAGTACCGTCAACGGCGGGCGCACAAGGGAGAACGACCTATTCGCGGGGCTTCGTTGATGCGTACGAGTGTTGAGATACTCCGCCACCAACATACCACGGAGCATTGAGATAGTATTACCCACTTACTAAGCCGAGGACGAAGATGACTTCGAAACGATCCGCCCCCATTGATATGTCCGCCGAGGAATTTCGTATACTCGGACACCGACTCATTGATCAGATTGCTGAATTTCTGATTGCGTTGCCGGGTAAGCCGGTAACGCCGTCAGAGGATCCAACGCATTTGAAAGCGTTAGTTGGAACGGACAATTCGCTACCGAAGAGAGGGACAGATCCGGGCAAGTTGCTTGAACGGTCCGCTGAACTCATATTTGGTCATTCCTTATTCAACGGACATCCGCGGTTCTGGGGGTATATCACTGCATCGCCGACTCCGATTGGAATGTTGGGCGATTTGCTGGCGGCGGCTGCGAATCCCAATGTTGGTTCGTGGAAACTTGGTCCGGTGGCGACTGAGATCGAGTCGCAGACCATTCGCTGGATTGCGGAGTTGATTGGCTACCCCACTGATTGCGGCGGTGTACTGGTCAGCGGCGGTAACATGGCAAATTTTGTCGGATTTTTGGCGGCAAGACGAGCTAAAGCCGACTGGAATATTCGAGAGTCGGGCGTATCAGCAGACGGTGCGAAGAAGCTGGTCGTGTATACATCGGCGGAGACTCACACTTGGGTACAGAAGGCGGCCGACCTATTTGGACTTGGGACGGCAAGTGTTCGTTGGATTTCGACCGACGAGCAGAAGCGCATGGATACAAACGCCTTGCAGAAGCAGATAGATGCGGACTTGGCTGCCGGCATGTTGCCAATTATGGTGATCGGGACTGCCGGCACCGTGAGTACTGGTGCCGTTGATCCCCTGTATGATCTCGCCAGGATCTGTCGGAAATATAACCTTTGGTTCCACGTAGACGGTGCTTATGGTGGATTCGCAGCAAGAGTGCCGGGAGTACCATCAGATTTGGCTGGACTTGAGTTGGCTGATTCAGTGGCAGTGGACCCCCATAAATGGCTATATGCTCCCCTTGAAGTGGGCTGTGCCTTAGTGCGCAATCCGGTATATATGACTGACGCCTTTTCATACCATCCACCCTACTATCACTTTGACAGTTCGGTAACGAATTTTGTCGACTACGGGATGCAGAACTCTCGCGGCTTCCGGGCGCTCAAGGTCTGGTTGGCATTACAGCAGGTTGGGTTGGACGGATACATCCAAATGATTGGTGAAGATATTCGCCTTGCAGAGCTCCTTTACCAATGCGTGGGCGAGCAATCGGAATTGGAGAGATTCACCCAAGGATTGAGCATTACGACTTTTCGATTTGTACCTGCCGAATTGCAGTCAAGAACTGGTCAATCCGAGACGGAGCAATACCTGAACAAGCTTAACGAAGAGGTTATGCTGGCACTGGAGCGCACTGGTGAGGCGTTCGTCTCGCACGCGATCATCAACGGTGCGTTCGTACTGCGAGTTTGCATCGTGAATTTTCGAACCAGCGAAAAGGATATTAGGACATTCCCTGCCTTGATTTGTCGAATCGGATCAACTGTCGATCGGGAGTTGCGTCAGAGTTCTTTGAACTCGAGATAGTGCTCCACATTCCGCGTCCGAACAAACTGCGAATTCTCCTACTGTTTCGCCTTCAGCAATCACAGCTAGAATCACACAGAAACTGGTGCTTGAACGCATTTCTTACTTGGATAAAAGACTCGAATTAATATATTGCACATGGTCTATTAATACTGCATTTACCGAGTAGATGATGGAGACAACTTTCGTTAACCTTTTCGGGAATCCTCAACACAGAATCCCCGCAACTCTCTGGAGGTACCTTTGAGAAAACTCGTTATCAGAGTCAGTCTGCTGTTGCTCATCTTTGGGGCGGCAACAGTGATGGCAGCCACGACGATTAAGGTCAGTGACGCCGAAAATGGGGTGACGATCCTGGGGCAGGATCCGGGTGGAATCACATTGAGAATCAATGTCGGTGAGCTGGAAGCGGTTCCGGTCACGACCAAGGCGGGAGCATTTACGATGCTTTCCGCCAATGGGTTATCTTTGTCGTCACGAATTGGCGAACCGGCACTGCCGGTTGCCACTAGTTTGATTGCGGTACCGGAGGCAGCGGATTTGAGAATTGAAGTCCTCGCTTCGCAGTCAAGTGAATATGATTTGTCGCAGTTCGGGATAACCTCCCCGCTGATGCCGGCGCAGCCGTCGCTTTCTAAGTCGGACGACCCGGCAAAGGTTCCGTTCGAGTACAATGTGGACCTTTATAAGAACGCGGGATATTATTCACTGCCGGTGGCGAACTCGGAGATTTCCGGAACGATGCGCGGTTTGCGGGTCGGACTGGTTTCCGTTGCGCCGGTGGAATATGATCCGATTGCCAATAAGGTTCGGGTACAGAGCGAGATGACAATTCGCGTCAATTTCGACAATGCCGACTGGTTGACTACTCAGAAGAATTTCGACAACACCTACTCGCCGGTATTTGAGGCGGCATACGCGCAACTCAACAACTACGAGTTGATGAACCTTGGGGAGAAGGCCGATCTGGTCAAGTACCCGATTAAGTATGTCATCATTTCGGCGCGGATGTTTGAAGCACAACTACAGCCTTTTATCGCGTGGAAAGTAAAGAAGGGATTCAAGGTCATCGTGGCTTATACCGATGTCATCGGAACCACGAACACGGCAATCAAGGCCTACATTCAGGGCTTGTATAATGCCGGCACCCTGGAAGATCCGGCTCCTTCATTTGTGTTGTTGGTCGGTGACACGCCGCAGATTCCTCCGTTTACCGGCTCGTCAGGCTCACACGTGACTGACTTGCGGTTCTGCGAGTTTACCGGCGACAACCTCCCGGAGATTTACTACGGACGATTTTCCGCACAAACGACAGCACAGTTGCAGCCGCAGATTGATAAGACGCTGGAATATGAGCAGTACCTCATGCCGAACCCGGCCTATCTGAATGAAGTGACTCTCATATCAGGCGTGGACGCCGGCTATGCGCCGACCTACGGCAACGGACAGATTAACTACGGCACAAACCTCTATTTCAATGCCGCCCACGGAATCACGCCGCATGTGTGGCTGTATCCGGCATCTGACGGCGCCGGTGCTGCGGCGGCGATTATTCAGTCGGTTAACAACGGTATCGGCTTCGCCAATTACACCGCACATGGCAGTCATGAAAGTTGGGCTGATCCGTCGTTTTCGGTCACCGACATCAACAATTTGACCAACATCCATGAGTATGGTTTCGCCGTTGGAAACTGCTGCGTAACGAACACCTTTGCTGAGAGCACGCCCTGTTTCGGTGAAGCTTGGATGCAGGCAGCCAACAAGGGCGGTATCGGATATATCGGTGCGAGCAACAACTCGTATTGGGATGAAGACTATTGGTGGGGAGTCGGCGGCGGCAAGGCTGTCGTGGCGGCCGGTCCGCCTTACGATGCCACCAAGCTTGGCGCCTATGATGGCATGTTCCATGATCACGGCGAGGCCGTAACGAATCATTACGTCACTGCCTACGGAATCAACATGGCCGGCCTCCTCGCCGTCCAGCAGTCGACGAGCAGTCGCAAGCAATACTATTGGGAAATGTATCAGCTGATGGGTGACCCGTCGGTAACTGTGTATCTCAAGGTTCCGACAATGAACGCAGTGAGTCATTCGGCTTCAGTTCTGATGACGGCTTCCACTTTCAACGTTTCTGCCGATCCCGGCTCGTATGTCGGCATTTCGGTAAACGGCGTGCTGCATGGCGCTGGCTATGTGGATGCCACCGGCACCGTGCAAATTGCACTTGTTCCTTTCGCGCAGCCGGTGACGGCCGATGTCGTTGTGACAGCACAGAACAAGATACCGTACAGCGCAACTGTTCAGGTCATAGCACCGAACGGACCGTACGTGATTTATCAGAGCCACACCATCAACGATGCCGCCGGCAACAATAACGGCCAGGTCGACTTTGGCGAGGCGATTGTTCTCGGAATGCAGCTTCAGAATGTTGGACCCGATGTTGCGAATAATGTTGTCGCGACCTTGAGCGCCGATGATGAATTCGTCACCATTACCGATGCCACCGAAAACTATGGCACGATCGCGGGTAACTTCGGCAATGTGACCATCGCTGATGCATTTGCGATTTCTGTCAGCCCGTTGATTCCTGACGGTCACAGAGTAACATTCACGGTCACTGTTAACGGCGATGCCAAAGAGACCTGGGTGAGCACATTTAATGTGACAGCTCATGCTCCGACGGTGGCTTATGTTTCATTCACGGTAAACGACGCCTCCGGTAACAACAACGGGATGCTCGACCCAGGTGAGACGGCAAACATCACTGTCACACTGCAAAACAGCGGCACGGGAACAGCCTACAATGTCGCCGCTCTTTTGAGTGAACTTGATACCTATCTCGATATTTCGGATGCCGACGGCACGTACGGCAATATCGCCGGTGGTGGCGGAACGGCAACGAATGCTGCCAACACTTACACGGTGACGGCATTGGCCTCCACGCCGATGGGACATGGCGTCAATTGCAAGCTTGCCATCACCGGAGACGGTGGCTACGCGGCTACGCAGTACTTCACTTTGACGGTTGGCGACCGCGTCGTGTTCTTCTTGGAAGACTTCTCGGCCGAACAAGGCTGGACCGGATTAGGCGGAGCTTCGGAATGGCAGATTGCCGCGGCGGTTGGCGCTGGCGGTGACCCGGCAGATGACCACTCTCCGAGTGCCGACAAATTCGTGATGGGCAATGATCTGACTTCGGTCGGTACCTATGCAAACAGCATCGGATCGACCGGTTGGGTACTCTCGCCAATCATCGACTGCAGCAACGCGACCAGCATTTTCATGACTTATTATCACCAATTGGGTGTCGAGTCATCCTCATATGACCACGCGTACCTTGAAGTGTACGATGGCACCGCATGGGTTCAGTTGTACGCAAATTCGGCAACTTTGAACGAAACCTCCTGGACGGAATCAGTATATGATCTGTCCGCAGTAGCTGACAACAATCCGGAATTCCAGATTCGTTTCGGCCTTGGACCGACCGACGGTTCGCAGGTTTACGGCGGCTGGAATATTGATGACATTTCCTTGAAAGGATATGTCTCGAGTTCTGGTGGTTCTTCATACGCCGATTTTGCGACGACTTCATTGGCTGACAGTCTCGTAGAAGGCGAGCAGGCAGTGCAGAACGTGGTGGTCCGCAATACCGGTGAAGCGACGCTCCGCATTCGCTTCATCCCGACCGTCACGTGGTTGGAGTGTTCCGGCATCATGAACTATGTGCAAATTGGCGACAGTCTGGTACTCCCGGTGACAATTAAGGGCGCCGGTATGAATCCGGGTACGTATTCCGGGCAGCTGGGATACACTTCGAATGATCCGGCGCACGCTACGGGAAATCTCAACGCCAGCTTACATATTTATGCTCCGCAGATGGTGGTATCACCGGCATCGATCACCAAGGCGATTCCGGTCGGAGGACGCGATTCGGTTTCGGTGTTGATCAGCAACAACGGCGACGGCAAGTTGAACTACACGATTGACTGTGATACATACGGCAAGTTCGTGTTTGCCAAAGCGGACGCGTTGATGACTAACGAACCGATTGGTTTCGGTATCGGGGATCCCGACAAGAATGGCGTGAGCGAGCCATACTTTGCCGAGGTCACCAAAGGTTTAGGTGGGCCGGATACGTTTGGCAACATTTGGATTGATTCTGACGATCCGAACGGGCCAGATTACTTGTGGGTCGATATTGCGGCAACAGGCACGCAGATCACCGGCTTGAGTGATGACAATTTTGTCGGACCGTTCCCCATCGGATTTGGATTCCCGCACTATGGATCGGTATACACCGAATTCTATGTGGGTTCCAACGGTCTGATCGGATTTGGTCCGACAACGGATTTGAGCAGTCTTAGCAACGTGGCAATGCCGGCTTCGGGAACACCGAATAACATCATCGCGTGGTGCTGGGATGACTTGAACATCAATGATGTTGACAATCCGGGTGGCAAGGTAGTTTACCAGGTCGTGGGTGGCGCTCTGGTGGTTTCGTATCTGGCTTATCCAGAGTACGAGTCTGCAACCAACCCAGGCGACGTAATCACGGCACAAGTGATACTATCGCCCGACGGCAGTGTGAAGATCCAGTATCAGACGATTGCAGCGGGATTTGACATCCTTGGTTGTACGGTTGGTATGGAGAACGCGGCCGGTACGGCTGGGCTTACGGTCACCTACAATGCCAACTATCTGCACAACAACTTGGCAATTTACATGGGACCGCCGGAGCCTACGTGGATGGAAATCAGCACAGCGGGCGGAAGCATTGCTCCTCACAGCAACGGTACGTTCTGGGTCTATCTAGACGCTCTGGATATGCTGGATAGCACCTGCACCGGTTCGATCGGAATCAGCTGCAATGATCCGAGCTTCCCGACCTGTGGCATTCCGGTAACGTTGCGTGTCGGCCAGGTCTATACGATCGGCGACGCTAATGGCGACGAGACGGTGAATATCAGCGACGCTGTTTACATCATCAATTATGTCTTCTCGGGCGGACCGGCACCAGAACCGATCGAGGCGGCGGATGTGGATTGCAGTGGCTCGTGCAATATTTCCGATGCCGTTTATTTGATTCTGTACATTTTCGGCGGCGGACCGGCGCCTTGCGGCAGCTAGTCTGTTAGCCCGCCTGTAGTTAGCAGGACACGCCCGGAGTTCAAGAATCTCCGGGCGTTTTATTTGATGACGGCAGAGTTGAGTAATTAGCGCATTGCTGCGTATAGAAGATAGGATCACTGAATCTCCCCCTGATCCATTGCTGTCGACTGTCCCCCAAAACACGCATTCCCGGCAAAGATGACAATCGGAGAACGACGCGGCTTGCGTCAAGCTGGAACACAATCCGGTAATAAACAACGTATCAGGAGACTCACCATGTATATCTATGTAGGGAACTTATCTGCTAAGACCGCCGGCACCGACTTAAGACGTGAATTCGAGGCGTTCGGTGAGGTGACCAAGGCTGCTATTATTACCGATTCCGGCAAAATTGTTTCAGCGGGATACGGAATCGTCAAGATGGCCAGTCAAAACAGTACCGAAGCAGCGCTGATGGGAATGGCGGGCAAGTCAATTCATGGACGGACACTAGAGATCCGCAAGACGCGAAAGGTCGCGGAAGTGATCGCCGGTGGTAACGCATTACCCAAAAGCAGATGAAAATATTCCCAAGGAGATCAAGTTGAACATACACGTAAGCAACCTTTCACGCGAAACAACGGAGAAAGAACTCGGTTTAGCTTTCGCGGACTACGGTACCGTTAGCAAGACAAATATCATTGCCGACAAGACGACGAAAGTATCCAAGGGATTCGGATTCGTTGAAATGCTCAATGAGACTGAAGCAAAAGCCGCTATCAAAGGAATGTCTGGCCGGGACATGCACGGACACGACATGGTGGTAAGCGAAGCCCGCGGAAATACCGAGAATGGTGTTGCGAGGGTAGCCGCGCCGTCAACTGCCAAAGCGTCTCAAAGCAAACAACTGTTGTAGCAGTTAAATGCGGAACTGTGATCCGCAACGTTTCGAATGTGAACAACAGGACGCCGTAACGGCAGAAGCACTTGGCTTCTGCCGTTTTTTGTGCTATTTTCTCAGATCGACTTCACCGTAGAGGGCCAGCATCGAGCGCACATGCGAACAGACATTGTCGCAAAGATTGAAAATACGCGGATTGGCCACACTATAGAGGACGAATGAACCCTGCTTTGCCTTCTTTACAAGACCGGCTTTCGTCAGAATCGAGAGATGCCGGGAAATGTTCGGCTGGGTACAGGTGAATAACTCCACCAAATCCTGGACAGTTTTGTTGTCTTTCTTCAACGCCCGCAATATCTTAAGACGGGTCGGGTCGCTTAGCGCCTGAAAGCACCCCGCTACCAGGTCCAGGGCCGGATCTGAAAGTTCTGAAAAATCATTTGTTTTTTCTCTTGCCATGTAAGTATATAACTATATATTTATATCGTTGTCAATGGTTTTTTCAACGAGAGGAGAAATAAAGATGACGGTAGAAAATGGAATTCGGGTGATGGCCGGGACCTTGGTGCTGGTCGGAGTATGCTTGTCAATACTGATCAACCCGTGGTGGCTGTTGTTGACCGGGTTCGTCGGTGTCAATCTGATTCAGTCAGCGTTTACACATTTCTGTCCGGCGGAAATGATTCTAAAGCGGGTAATGGGGAAAAATAACGCATGAAACGATCTTGCTGGTCAGCTCTGATCGCCATCGTCCTGCTGAACGTGTTGCCACTGGAACGAACACAGGCGCAGACGTTGACGTTAGAAGAGGCGTTGCGAATTGCCTACGAAAATGCGCCAACAGCACGCATCGCGCAGGAACGAGTAAGCGAAGGCTCGGCGCGGGTGCGAATGGCAGAAGCGGCATTTTATCCGCAATTGGGAATTGCCTCATCCTATGTGTCGAGCAACAACCCCGTACAAGCGTTTATGTTCGCGCTGAATCAAGGGAAGTTCTCGATGCAAGCCGACGTGAACAATCCTCCACGTGCTGACAATTGGCAGTTGTCGGCCCAAGCCGGAATGCGGCTCTTCAGCGGCGGCAGCGACTTGGCCAACCGGCGGGCGGCCAGCGCCGCCGCGCAGGGTTTGCGCAGCGCTGAATCGGCAACGCATAATGAAGTAAGCCTGCAGGTACTGCGGTCTTATCTATCAGTATTGACTGCACAGCAATTCGTGCGCGCTGCTGAAGCGGCGGTCGCGGCATTTGTGTCAGCGGAAGGCGTGATCAGTTCTCGCGTAGACGCCGGGACAGCGCTCAAGACCGACCTTCTCAATATACAAGTACAACGCATCCAGGCGGAAGAACAACGGCTTCGCGCCGGCAATGCCCTATTGCTTGCCAAGGAAGGCTTGAAATTCGCTCTTGGAGTAGATACACTTCCCTATTCAGAATTTTCCACATTGGATCAAGTCAAGATTGAGGAGACGGTCGCCTCGACGCAGACGCCACGCCCTGAAGTTGAGGCGAGCGACGCATTTGCGCAGGCAGCACGCTCGCAGCTTACCGCGGCGAAAGGGTCATATCTTCCCAGCATCAATCTGTTCGCATCAGTGGATCGATACCAGGGCTGGGAGTTTGACGGAACTAATGACAACTGGACTGTCGGTGTCAACGCGCAATGGTCGATTTTTGACGGGTTCCTGACGCGCTCCAAGGTGCGCGAGAAGCGCGCTGGATTGAAGATTGCCGAAGAAGAAGCACGGATGACTCGGCTTCGTACTGCGTTTGAGCTCGAGTCGGCACGGTCATCAATGTTGGAAGCGACACAGCGAGTCGCGGTGATGACGCAGGCGGCGGAGTTGGCCTCGGAAAGTGCGAGATTGACCCGGCAGAGATTTGAACAAGGATTGATGCTGACCTCACAAGTGATAGATGCGGAAAACGCCCTGGTGCAGGCCGAAGTTGGTCTCGCCCAGGCTAAAGCTGACAGACTTTTCGCGATTGCATCGCTGCGACGCGCGTTGAGTCTGCCAATAGTCGGAGAATGAGATGAAGTTTTTGAAACTACCAGTTATGCTGTTTGCCCTGCTCTTGCTGTTGGCCGGTTGCGGTGGATCGTCGAAGGAGCAAAGCGCTGCACGAAGCAGCGATATAAAGAAAGTCACAGTTGTGGCTGCTGAACAGCGGGCGCTGATGGATGTTCAGAAGATCATGGGAACGGTTGAGGCGCGCAGCCGGGCGCAGATCGAGACAAAGGTTCAGGCCCGTGTGGAGCGGATCGCTGTGGCGTTGGGATCTCGCGTTCAGGCAGGCGATGTGCTGGCGGAACTCGATACTCGCGATATCACAGCGCGCTATCGCCAAACGCAGGCGGTATATGAGCAGGCCGCGCAGGATCTCAAGCGGTTTGAAACACTATTGAGTCAGCAGGCGGCGACGCAACAGGAATTTGATGGGGTAAAGATGCGTGTTGCCGTTGCGGAAGCGAACCGGCAGGAAGCTGAAGCTATGTTAAGCTACGCGCGCATCGTAGCGCCATTTTCAGGCGTCGTTACTGAAAAGATGATCGATCGCGGAGATTTGGCTATTCCCGGACGCCCACTTTTTACTGTTGAACAAGACGGTACGCCGCGCTTCGTGTTGACGATTCCGGAGTCAAGCGCCGAGAGAATTGCCAGGGGGGATTCGGTGAAGATCGAGATACCGGCTTCAGACACAATTTTGACAGGAGTGGTGACCGAGCTTTCACCGAGTGCGGACCCGATGACGCGATCATATCAAGTCAAGGCGGATCTGCCTTCGACTGCAAGGCTCCGGCCGGGACAGTTCGGCCGGCTCCTGCTCCCAACGGGAGAAGCAAACGCACTATTTGTTCCAAGCGGTGCGATTGTGCGGCGCGGTCAAATGGAACTGGTATATGTAGCAACCAACGATAACCGTGCCAGCCTGCGAATGGTGCGAACGGGTCGGGAGATGTCAGGTTGGACAGAAATACTCTCTGGACTGAACCCGGGCGAAGATATTGTCACTTCAGGATTGTCGGAACTTAGCGACGGCGATCAAATCGAGCGGCAGCCATGACGGAACAACACGGCAACCCAGCGAAACATCAGGGACTGGCCGGTGCTCTGGCCAAGGGGTTTATCAAGTCAAAACTGACGCCGCTGCTGATTATCGCCTCTGTATTGCTCGGCGTTCTCGCGGTGGCATTGCTGCCACGCGAGGAGGAGCCGCAGATCAAAGTTCCGATGATCGATGTCATGGTGTCGGTACCGGGCTTTACGGCCAAGGAGATCGAGAATCGTGTCACGGCTCCGATGGAAAGACTGATCTGGGAGATTCCCGGCGTTGAGTATGTCTACTCGATAACACAACCCGGACAGGCGCTGGTGATAGTGCGGTACCTTGTGGGAGAAGATGTCGAGCGCAGTCTGGTGAAACTTAATCAGAAACTGCAATCGAACTTTGATCGCATACCACCCGGCGTCTCGTTCCCACTTCTGAAACCGCGATCCATTGATGATGTGCCGATTCTGGCACTGACTTTCCACAGCACCACGCTAGATCACTTTGCGTTGCGGCGCATCGTCGGTGAACTTGAGAATGAAGTCAAGCAGGTCAAGGATGTATCCGAGACGACGATCATCGGTGGTCTGCGGCGGCAACTGCGCATTCAGCTTGATCCTGACGCGTTAGCCGCACGGCAACTGGATCCGCTTAGCGTCATACCGAGTATTCAGATGGCAAATCGCCAATCCAAGGCGGGTACGCTCATCCGCGGCAATCAGGAGATAATTGTTGAGACTGGTGGCTTCCTAAAGGACGCTGCTGATGTCGGCAGCGTCGTATTGGGAATTCACAATGGTAGCCCGATTTACCTGCGCGATGTCGCTAATATCAGCGATGGCCCGGAAGAACTGTCCCAAGTCGTGCTGTTCGGCACCGGCCAACCGGCAGGCGGCTCGCAAGAAGAAGAAGCGGCAATCACTTTGGCGGTTGCCAAGCGCGCCGGCACGAACGCGATTCAGATTGCGGATCATGTACTCGAGAAGATTGAAGCCCTGCGCGGGAAACTGGTTCCAAGCGATGTGAAAATGACGATCACCCGGCATTATGGCGAAACCGCAGAGGAGAAATCCAATGAACTCCTGTTTCACATGATGATCGCGGTGGTCAGCGTTGCCCTGCTGATCCTGATCAGCCTTGGCTGGCGCGAGTCAATTATCGTGGCATTGGCGATACCATCGACACTGGCGCTGACGCTGTTGGTGTTCTACCTGACGGGCTTCACATTAAACCGGATCACGCTGTTCGCTCTGATCTTCTCAATCGGTATTCTCGTTGACGATGCTATTGTCGTTGTGGAGAACATCACGCGTCACTTGCATCTTCCGGAAAATCGCAACCGCACGTGGGCGAAGGTGGCGGTCGAGGCCGTGTCGGAAGTGGGCAATCCCACAATTCTGGCGACTTGGGCAGTTATCGCGGCAGTATTTCCGATGGCGTTCGTCGGCGGGTTGATGGGACCGTATATGCGGCCGATTCCAATCGGCGCAACGGCCGCGATGCTTTTCTCGCTGGTGGTGGCGTTTATCGTTACACCGTGGGCGGCAGTGCGAGTCTTAGCCTGGGGCAAGGGCAAGGGGCATGCGGCAGATCATTCGACTGACAAGGAAGGCTGGAGCACGCGGATCTACCGGCGGCTGATGGGGCGCCTGATCCACGAAAAGAAAGCACGGCACTTGTTCATGGTGGTGAATGCCGTCCTGCTTGCTGGAGCGATGGGATTGGTGGCAATCGGCTGGGTACAGGTGAAGATGCTACCTTTCGACAACAAGAATGAATTTCAGATTATTATCAATATGCCGGAAGGCAGTTCACTCGAACAAACGGTGCAAGCCTCCAGAGAGATTGCGCAAGCTGTCAGCAGTGAGCCAGAAGTAGTCAACTATCAGATTTATGCCGGCACAGCTTCGCCATTCAATTTCAATGGACTTGTGCGCCATTATTTCTTGAGACACGGCGCACATGTGGCGGATATTCAGGTCAATCTCCTGCCAAAGAGCGAACGCTCGGATCAGAGTCATGATATTGCCACGCGAGTCCGCCCGAAGGTCGATGAAGTGGCGGCAAAATTCAATGCTCGTGTCGCGGTTGCCGAGGTTCCACCAGGACCGCCGGTGCTGCAGACACTGGTCGCTGAAGTCTACGGACCAACGGACTCGACGCGCAGTATTCTGGTTCAAGAGGTTGCTCGAATTTTCAAGAGCACCAACGGTGTCGTCGATGTTGATATCTATGGAGAAGACACGCGCCGCAAATTGACCTTTGTCATTGATCATCAGAAGGCGGCGCTGCACGGTATTACAGCCGAGGCAATCTCGCAGACGCTTCGACTCGCCGTTACCGGGATGCAGGTGGATATTGCCCACCAACCACGCGAACGTGAGGATGTGCAACTCGTTGTCGAACTTCCCCGCTCTCAAAAAACAAGTGTCCACGATATTCTCGGGGTCATGATCCGTCCGCCGTTCGCCACGGCGGCAACTGGACGATCAGCTTTGATTCCATTGTCGGAATTGGTTCGCGTCGAGGATGGATTGGAAGAAAAGACACGGTACCGGAAGAATCTGATGCCGGTCAGCTATGTGATCGGCGACGTTGCCGGCGAGGTGGAGAGCCCGGTGTATGCCATTGTGGATATGAACAAATCGCTGTCTGAAATCGATATGAGCCGTTTCGGCGGAACCTCACCACAACTACAGGTGCTCAATGCTACGATGCCGACGACAACATTGGAGCCGGCGTTGAAGTGGGATGGCGAGTGGCACATTACGATTGAAGTCTTCCGCGACTTGGGAATGGCATTCGCAGCAGTGCTGCTGCTGATTTACATCCTGATGGTCGGCTGGTTCCAATCGCTGTTGACGCCGCTGGTAGTCATGGCAGCAATTCCTTTTTCGCTGATCGGGATCATGCCGGCACACGGCGCGATGGGTGCGTTCTTTACGGCAACTTCCATGATCGGCTTCATGGCAGGCGCAGGCATTGTCATCCGCAATTCCATCATCCTGGTTGATTTTATCGAATTGCGTCTGCGAGAAGGCATGCCATTGGATGAGGCAGTTATCGATGCAGGGGCAGTGCGTTTCCGACCGATGATGTTGACCGCAGGAGCGGTCATAGTCGGTGCGGGCATTATTCTCTTCGACCCGATTTTCCAAGGGCTGGCAATTGCGCTTATGGCCGGTGAGGTAGCTTCCCTGCTGATCAGCCGTGTCGCTGTGCCGATACTTTATTACCTCGGCAACCGTAAGAAATATGCAAATGGTGCGGTACCAGCAAAGGATCACGAAAATCAGCACTCATAACGCAACTTGAAGTCGATTCTTCAGACCTCCGGGAACTGTCACTGACAGCCCGGAGGTTCTTTTGTGCCCGGTGCAGACAAAATTCCGAAACGAAGCCTTTTCTTGACATTGGCTGATATTTTCGATAGCTTCGCCCCGGTTATTTGGACGGGTGGCGGTTGCACCCGATGTCAAAAATTTCTAACTCTTCCCAGAAACAGAGTGATGTTCAGACTTAGCAGTAACGCCAAGCTTGTCCTCGAAGATGGTACGGTCTTCCGGGGTAGGCGTTTTGGCGCTGCGACTGATGCCGGCGGCGAGGTCGTGTTCAACACGGCGATGAGCGGGTATCAGGAAATCATCACCGACCCTTCCTACGCCGGCCAAATCATCGTAATGACATACCCGCAGATCGGAAACTACGGTATAGCACTTGATGACTTCGAGTCGCGGCAACCATTTTTGAGCGCGTTAGTCGTCAAGGAGATTAGCCGCATCACCAGCAATTGGCGATCGGCAAAACCGCTCAACGATTACCTTTTCGAAAGAGGTATTCCGGGATTGGAAGGTATCGATACGCGAATGCTGGTGCGCAAACTGCGGACTTTAGGTGCGTTGCGGGGAATAATCGGAGACGCCGGTGTTAGCGACGAAGTGCTGGTCAGTCGCGCCCGTGCGATTCCATCGATGGCGGGAAGAAATCTTGCGATTGGCGTTACCAAAGGACAGAACTACCGTTGGGACGCAGACATCGCTCCGATAAACCGGCGCTGGCAACAGCAGGATTTGTTTGGAAGTAGTGGGCAAAGACGGCAGCATGTCGTTGTTATCGATTATGGCGTGAAGTGGAACATACTCCGTTGTCTGGTCAATGCGGGCTGCAGTGTGACGATAGTGCCCGCGACCGTTAGCTCGGAAGAGATAATACAGCTTTCACCAAGCGGTGTGCTTCTGTCAAACGGCCCCGGCGATCCCGAACCGTTGATCGGCTCAGTTAAGACAATACAAGAGCTGTTGGGACGGGTGCCAATCTTCGGGATCTGCCTCGGTCATCAACTGCTGGGATTAGCGGCGGGAGGCAAGACCTATAAGATGAAATTCGGCCATCGCGGCAGCAATCATCCGGTACTCGACGTGGCGACACAAGAGGTCGAGATTACCTCGCACAATCACGGTTTCTCGGTCGATGCCGAGAGCTTGCCGCAAAACAAGGTCGAGATTACGCATATCAATCTGAATGACCAAACCGTGGAAGGACTGCGGATGCGCGATGTTCCGGCGTTTTCGGTGCAATACCACCCGGAGGCGGCGCCGGGTCCGCATGACGCACACTACTTATTTGAACGATTCACGGCGATGATGAAAGACTTCCACGATAAAGGTATATCTGATGCCTAAGCGTTGCGATCTGAAGCGAATACTCGTAATCGGTTCAGGACCAATTGTCATCGGTCAGGCGTGCGAATTTGATTATTCCGGGACTCAAGCCGTAAAGGCGCTGCGGTCGGAAGGAATCGAAGTGGTGCTGGTCAATTCGAATCCGGCAACAATCATGACCGATCCCGAAATAGCCGATCGTACATACATTGAGCCGTTGACAGTGGATTTTCTGGAGCGGATCATTGCGCGCGACCGTCCGAACGCAGTGCTGCCGACCGTCGGCGGGCAGACGGCATTGAATCTGGCACTCGCACTGCACCATGAGGGAGTTCTCGAGAAATATGGCGTCGAGATGATCGGTGCCAGCGCCGAGGCAATTGCGATTGCAGAGGACCGCGAGCAGTTCAAAAAGGCGATGCTGGAAATTGGATTAGACGTACCACGCAGTGTACTCGTTGCGAGCCTCGGCGAGGCACAGGCCTTTGCCAAGCGCAATGGATTTCCAGTAATCGTCCGACCATCATTTACACTCGGGGGATCGGGCGGTGGTATCGCTTACAATTCCGAAGAATTCGACACGATCGTGCATCGCGGACTTGGGCTGTCGCCGGTCGGACAGGTTCTAATCGAAGAGTCCCTGATTGGCTGGAAAGAATACGAACTGGAAGTAATGCGCGACCGCAAGGATAATTTCGTGGTCGTCTGCTCGATTGAAAATTTCGACTCCATCGGCGTACACACGGGCGACTCGTTAACCGTCGCACCGGCACAGACTCTGACGGACAAAGAATTCCAGCGGATGCGCGATGCGGCAGCGGCGATTATGCGACGGGTTAAGGTTGAAACCGGCGGATCAAACGTGCAGTTTGCTGTTAGTCCGAAAGATGGCCGGCTGGTAATCATCGAGATGAATCCGCGCGTGTCGCGTTCTTCGGCACTGGCATCAAAAGCCACCGGCTTCCCTATCGCAAAAATCGCTGCAAAGTTGGCGATCGGGTACACACTCGACGAGATCCGCAACGACATCACCAAGAAAACACCGGCGGCATTTGAGCCGGCATTGGATTACGTTGTCACCAAGATCCCGAAATTCGCTTTCGAGAAGTTCCCCGGTGCTGATGCCACTCTGGGCATACAGATGAAGTCAGTCGGTGAAGTGATGGCAATCGGCCGGACATTCAAGGAATCGTTGTTTAAGGCGCTGCGCTCTCTTGAGGCAGTGAAGCCATTTCGGCCCGTTGACATGAGCAAGGCGAAGTTGTCGGCGGCGCTGGCAACACCAAGTGAAAATCGAATACACTATATAGTGCACGCACTTGAACTGGGCTGGAGCATCGAAGAGGTTGGAAGGCTGACGCATATCGATCCATGGTTCCTTGATCAGATCGAGCAGTTCGCTGCCCTGCAGCGCGACATTCGTACAAAGGAGCTAAGGCAGATTGGTGATTTGGACTTGCGGATGGCAAAGGAGTTTGGATTCTCCGACCGCCGCATCGCGTACCTGACCAACTGCGAGGAAGTCGATGTTCGAAGATTACGGTGGGAGCGTGGTATTCGCCCCGTTTTCAAGCTTGTGGATACTTGCGCCGGGGAATTCGAATCGTACACACCCTATCTGTATTCAACTTATGAGCAGGAAGACGAATCACAAGTTGATGACGTGAAAAAAGTGATGATACTGGGGAGCGGTCCGAATCGAATCGGTCAAGGAATTGAATTTGATTATTGCTGCTGTCACGCCGCTTTCACGCTTCGCGAAGAAGGCGTCCAAAGCATAATGGTCAACTGCAATCCGGAAACTGTGTCAACCGACTATGATACCAGCGATCGACTTTATTTCGAGCCGTTGACTATGGAAGACATACTGGAGATCTACGAGCGAGAGAAGCCGGACGGCGTGATTGTGCAGTTCGGCGGCCAGACGCCGCTGAAGCTGACGATACCATTGGCGCGGGCGGGCGTGCCGATTTTGGGGACACCGCCAGAATCGGTGGATCTTGCCGAAGATCGTGAACGATTCGGAGAGTTCTTAAATCGACTCAAGATTCGACAACCGGCACATGCGACGGTGCGGTCGCTTGAAGAAGCGGACGCAGTCGCCAGGACATTGGGATTCCCGCTGTTATTGCGCCCCTCGTATGTATTAGGCGGGCGCGGAATGGCCATTGTATACGGCAAAGAGCGGCTGCACAAGTATCTGACGGCGGCATTTGATGCAGCTCCTGGACAAGCTGTGCTGGTCGATGAGTTCCTCGAAGACGCGTTTGAAGTAGATGTTGATGCCCTGTGCGATGGCAACACGTGCATCCTCGCCGGAATAATGCAGCATATTGAGGAAGCGGGCATACACAGCGGCGACTCGAGTTCGGTGTTGCCGACCTACATGATCAGCGCCGGGCATCTGGAGGAGATTCGCACACTGACCAGACGGATGGCGATTGAACTGGGCGTAGTCGGGATGATGAATGTGCAGTTCGCGATTGCCGGGGGCGAAATTTACGTGCTCGAAGTTAATCCGCGCGCATCGCGAACAGTGCCATACGTAGCCAAGGCTACCGGCGTGCCGTTGGTAAAGATCGCAACACGTCTGATGCTGGGTAAGACTCTTAAGGATCTGGGACTGACAAATGACTTGCAGGTATCACGATATTATGTCAAGACGCCGGTCTTCCCCTTTGTGAAGTTCCCCGGTGTCGATCCGAAACTGTCGCCGGAAATGCGCTCGACCGGCGAGGTGATGGGGATCGGCGAGGATTTCGGCACCGCGTTTTATAAAGCACAATTGGCAGCCGGCCTAAGGCTACCGAGTTCAGGAAGTATCCTCTTCAGTGTAAACGATCTGGACAAGCGTAACGCCCTGACCGTGGCGCGAAAATTCGCGGCGATGGGATTCACAATTCTGGCGACGTCGGGAACAGCTTCTTTTTTGGGCGATATGGGAGTAGAAGTTGTGACTGTCGCCAAGGTGAGCGAAGGACGACCAAATTTCGTGGATGTCATTAAGAGCGGTCAGGTTGGGTTGATCATCAATACGCCCTTGGGTGAATCTTCGTTCAAAGACGGATGGGCGATTCGGACAGCAGCTATCCAGCATAATGTACCCTGCATTACAACGTTGTCGGGCGCGGCGGCAGCGGTTGAAGCCGTAAAGGCTCTTAGATCGGGGAATATTCACGTTAAGTCGTTACAGGAGTTACACATAGACACAACAAAGGTCGAAGCGGCCGGGCTCCTGAAGGAATAGACACGGGTATCTTCATCCTGATGAGGCGGCTCCAACCCACTGAACTTGAGTTCCAGACGTCCTCCGCCGTTGCATTATTTACTTGCAAAATTGTAAATTTAGCTGTATTATAAGTAACTATGTTCTGACCCGGTCGGCACATCGCCGATGCGGGTTTTTTATTGCATGACCCAGCTTCGACCAGATCGACCGGCGGGCTATCGCGCATTATATTCATCCAAGCGGGAACCGACCCGCACTTTGAGAGGTTTTTTCGCAGTATGATTCCAGTCGAACGCATTCGCAATTTGGCCATTGTTGCACACATCGATCACGGCAAGACAACTCTGATTGATTCGGTATTTCGCGCGGCTCACACGTTTCGCGACAATCAGCACGTTGCCGAGCGCCTGATGGACAATAATGCCCTTGAGCGCGAACGCGGAATTACGATACGCGCGAAGCATTGCACCGTCGAATGGAACGATTATCTGATTAACATCATTGACACTCCCGGCCATGCCGATTTTTCCGGAGAGGTCGAGCGCGTGCTTTCAATGGTTGACTCGGTACTCTTGCTGGTTGATGCCAACGAAGGACCAATGCCGCAGACACGGTACGTGTTGATGCGCGCCCTGCGCCTGGGACTCAAGCCAATTGTGATCATCAACAAAGTGGATCGCCCGAACGCGCGTCCCGATTATGCGTTAAACAAGACTTTTGACTTATTTCTCGATCTTGGCGCAACCGACGAGCAGGCGCATTTTCCGGTGCTCTATGGTTCCGGACTTGACGGTTGGTTCGTCAAGGACCTTGAGAAGGAAGAGCACACGGGAATGGATGCGCTTTTCCAGACTGTCGTCAAGCATGTCCCTCATCCAAACGTTGACCAGGATGGACCGTTTTTGATGCAGGTATCGACACTCGCTTGGAATGATTACATCGGTCAGATCGGCTGCGGTCGCGTGCTGCGGGGCACGATCAGCAAGGGTGATGAATTTACCCAGTTTGTTCAACGTTGGAAGGATCCAGGCAGTCAGGATGAAGGCTGGGACTTGGTAAATACGTCGAAGGAAAAGTGCGTCCACCTGTGGGTGACGCGCGGACTTTCGCGAATCGAAGCCGACAAGATCAGCGCCGGTGATATCGTGTGGTTGGCGGGTCCAAGTGAGATTGGAATCGGCGACACGTTTTCCGAGCTTGAAGATCCGGCAGCAGCTTTAAAACCACTGGAGATCGAAGAGCCAACGGTGTCGATGTTCTTCTTAGTCAATACCGGCCCGTTTTCGGGCGCTGAAGGCACGGCAATCATGCTGCGACAGTTGAAAGAACGCCTGACACGGGAATTACGTGTGAATGTCGCTTTGCGGATGGAAGACCTCGGCCGTTCTGATGGAGTTAAGGTGTCCGGACGCGGTGAATTGCATTTGGCCATCTTGATTGAAGAGATGAGACGCGAAGGGCTCGAATTCTGTATTTCGCGACCGGAAGTAATTACTCATGAAGATAAGAACGGCAATACACTCGAACCGATCGAGCAATTGATTATCGATGTGCCGGAAGAGTATCAAGGAATCGTGATCGAGAAGCTGGCGCGCCGCAAGGGTGAGCTTCGGGCGGTCGAGAATGCCGGCACTAATGTGGTGCGAATCGAATTTGAAATTTCAACACGCGGATTGATCGGATATCGCAATGAATTCCTGACTGACACGCGCGGAATGGGCATCATGGCATCGCGTTTTGTCGGCTATGGTCCGTGGCGCGGTGATATTGTCTCGCGCAGCCGCGGTTCGGTAATCAGCATGGAAACCGGCATTGCGACGGCATATTCAATTGAGGGACTGCAGGAGCGGGCAGTAATCTTTGTCGAACCGACCGATCGCGTTTACAACGGGCAAATCATCGGCGAAAATTCTCGTCCGGATGATCTTCCCTGCAATCCCACAAAGAAGAAAGCTTTGACTAACCATCGCTCATCGACCAAGGATATCGGTGTTGCGCTGGATGTTGCGCGCAAGTTGACGCTTGAGCAGGCAATGGAGTGGATCGGTCCAGACGAATTGGTTGAGGTCACACCCAAGTCAGTTCGGATGCGCAAAGCGATTCTGGATTCGGAAGTGCGCAAGAAGGCGCAGAAGGCGCAAACTGGGATTTACCGCAGCGCCAATGTCGCATCGGCGCCGCCTCCGGCATAGATTCACGACGGAAATACCGAGATCCGCGAAAACACCAACGCGGTGACAATAGACGGACGGTTTTGCTGTAATACAGCGGGACCGTCTATTTTTTTGGTATCGCAAGAGTGAGTAGATTGCTGCGACGTAAATCGTTTTCTTAGTGATCGTCGCGATGCAGGCACGCCACGATTTCTCCAATATACATGCGATGATAGTCCTTCTTCGGGTAGCAGTCGTGAATTTCTGGTTTCAGGAAACGCATGGGGTCGAGGTCGCCTGCATAAATTTTGCGGCAATCAAATACAAGACGAGCTTCATCAAAGTACACAGATCCGCTTTCGGATTCTCTGGGAGTCAAGCCCGGGATGCGCATCTTGTCAACATCGCGTCCCGAGACCTTGCCACAATAGTTCAGGATTGAACGATGCTTTTCAGCAAATATGCATAGTGTGAAGGTATCAGCTTTTTCCATGAAGTTGTAAGTGTGCCGGGTTGGACGGACGAAACAGATGCAAATCTTCTTGTTCCAGAGTTCCCCCATCGCTCCCCAGGAAGCCGTCATGGTATTGAACGATGTCAAGTCGCCGGCGGTGACGAGCATCCAGTCGTC
>CAUJJY010000013.1 GCA_963205155.1 Candidatus Zixiibacteriota bacterium
GCCTACGATTGCGGTCCAGACGGTACCACGTTCGCGATTGACGCCAAGTTGTCTCATCCAGTAGCGGGTGGCAAGTTGGAAGCTTCCATCTATTACTTTAATGAAGCCACTGGTGCGTGGGAATTCCAAGAGAAGGTCAAGGTCTCCAAGGGTTACGCCACCTTCAGTATCAAGCATTTCTCCAAATATGGTATCAGTTAGTTAGCCTTCAACAGGAGGTAGCTACTCACAAGGTTGCGCCCCGGGCCAGAAGTTGGTCCGGGGCGTTTTTGTTGCCATCGACGCCGTAATCCAGCCTTTTCTTGACTTTTTTCCGTCCAATTCCTATTTTTAATCAGTCGAAAATCTAAATCCGTTCGTCCATCATATCAGCAAACCTGATATACTTCTCACATGGACATCCTAACAAGCGAGGAAGCTATGAAGACAACTATCACAATCCTCTCATTGCTCCTTTGGACGGTTTTCACCGGTTGCAACAAGGACACTTCCACCGGTGCATCCGATAATGACAAAAATCAGGTCCCTTCCATGGTCCAGGACTTGTTGGTCAAACACGCGGTCCCGCTGCCGATTCCGACCACCGATAACGATCTGGCACAACCCGGCGTCTCCCCGACAGAACCCCCGTATGAAAACTACGACGTCTACGCCGTGACCCTGCTCTGGGGAAGCCTCACCAACACGACGCCCGCCCCGGGTCCGACTGTTGACTGGAGCGGGACAGCCAGTATCAACGGTGTCGTGACGATTGACGTTACGCATACCATCGACTTTGAAGCAGCCCAGGATTCGCTCATGCCTACCATCAGCCCATCTGTTGCCGCCTGGGTCTCGCAAACGTCGAACGACTTCGACGGCATTAATCTGCTGATCTACGTCGATCGCGACATCGTCTACATCACGGCGCCCGTCTTTACACTCGCCACCGCGGCAATCACCAAGACCTTCTTCATCGAGGAATTGGCCAACCTCAATGCTTATTACCTCGTCTCCAATACCGCCGGCCTGGCGATTCATGCACGCCGAATCTACTCTACTTCTTGTGCGACCGGAATTCTTTCCGGCGAATGGATTCGTGCCGATATCAGCGGGCAATCCGGAACGTTCCACGCGGCTTGGTGGGAAGACAACGACGAACCCTTCGGCTATTTGGCCGGCAACTTCTGGACTGAACCGACCGGCGAACGAATCTTCGAAGGCTGGGTGTCGCCGGGCAATACGACCATGATTGCCTACCACGTTTATGGTACTTGGAATTATGATGACTACACGATGTGCCCGATTTGTGGCTCCCGGCATGGCCAATTCGTCGGTTTCTATGCCGACACCAATGATAGACTCAAAGGCTTTGTCAAAGGTCAAATGGGCGATTACTTGCTCGACCCATCCAATAATCATCTGCCTTTGAGTGGCTACTGGCGTGAGTTCTGTGGCAATACTGACTTCACGACTGTGACCGCCTGGATAAAGTAATTCACTCTGGCGCAGAAACACAAAATCGGCGGACATTCTAATCGAATTGTCCGCCGATTCTATTTCGGTACATCTACTGAAACAACTGCTACGTCGTACTGCCCTTGTTCATCTTCACGAACATCGTAATCGCCACGATCAGCGCAAACAACGCCATCGACCCAAAGATCAGCTCCGACCCTGCCCGCGCTTCGGCATGCGCCGCAATTCGCTTGATCGTCATGTAGCTTAAGACAACGGTCAGCAGCACGACCCAGCCCAGCGTGATCTTGTAGAGCATTGCACTGCCACCGCCGTTAAAATAGCCCAACGCGATCGTAACCAACGCAAAACTCCCGTTAATGTACAACGCAGTCGGCGAGCCGGTACGCACATAGCCAAGAATCCCCATTGCCAGCATGTAGGCGCCGAGCGCCATGATTAAGTAGTGAACTTTCAAAAAAAATCCTCCTTGGTCAAAATCTACTGTCGAATTGATACGGTGATTTTGTCCAAAGAGGATAATAGGATGCAAACTTTTGTTCTCGAAACTATATCGAGTCTACGACCTGCACCGTCCGTTCATAAGTGCTCAAGCTCATTCGCCCATTGTCTATTGTCGAAACGACATTGAAATTCACCGGCGCGATCTCATACAACGCGTTGGTGAAGAATCCGCCCCGGTCAATCAGATTGAAACTCGCAATCGTCGACTCGCGCAGATTTGCGCCTTCGATGCGAATCCCCACTGAATCCGGCAAGACTAAATCGACATCCGTGCTGCGCCCGAACAATTTGATCTCCACCCGCGGTAGCATGGCGCTAAGCTTCAACAGCAGATCCGATTGAACTGCGTCAATACTGATTGAACTGACACGCAGATCATCAGCAAATAGACGCAGGTCTGCTTCATCCAATTTGAAATCGTATGTCGCATCCACCGCTGGATTGACATAGCACTTCCAATAGTTGTCATTGGACGAAAAATTCGAACGGCGGAACAGGCCTCTTTCTTTGCTGTTCAAATCAACTTCGCAGCGTCCGCCGCTGCAGTTGCTAGTCATCTGTAGCCGGGTCTTGGAACTGCCATCAGATACCCGAATAAGGTCGGAATTTCCCGAATTCACATAGAATCGCCCGTTATCAAAGTTGGCTTTCAAATTGACAGCTTGTTCATTCTGGTAAGCCAGTCGCGCTACGCTGTCTGACCGGTCATCTGACCCGAAACCGCGATCGCTCAACCCGCCATCAGACCAAATCGCCCAGGCGAAGACGCCGAGCATCAAGACACTCGAAAGATAGGCAAGATTCTGAAATCTCGTCTTCTTCACGATCATTTCCAAACCGATTGCGATCAATATCACCGGCCACAGATAGAGAAAGTCAAGAAAGACCCACCAGCTTAACTGGTTCATGTTGATCGCCAGACAAATGCCGCCGATGATGATCAGCGTTAAACCCCATCTAACTCTCGACGGACTCATGAACTCCTCCTGAATTGTTCTGACGATTCGACAG
>CAUJJY010000014.1 GCA_963205155.1 Candidatus Zixiibacteriota bacterium
ACCAATCGCCCCGAAATGTTCATTGGCATGCACTTTCTCAATCCGGTGCATAAGATCCCGATGGTCGAACTCGTGCGCGGCCTCAAAACCTCATCGGAAACCTATGCCTTCACCCAGGACTTCGCCCTTAAGCTCAACAAGAAGCCGATTCCGGTCAACGAGTACCCCGGCTACGTTACAACCCGCATCATCGTTCCATTCCTCAACGAAGCAATGCACGTCCTCATGGAAGGCATCTCTTCCGCCGACGAAATTGACAATGCAATGAAACTCGGCTTTGGCTTCAATATGGGCCCGTTGGCCCTTGCTGATCTGATGGGTCTTGATGAAGTCATGGCTATGATGGACAATTTGCTTAAAGAACTCTCCGAGCACAAATACAACCCGTGCCCGCTGCTGCGCAAAATGGTCCGCGCCGGACACCTCGGCGTCAAAACCGGACAGGGGTTCTTCAAGTATGATGAAGACGGCAACAGGATAGAAGGAGCCTGATCATGAAAATTCTAATCGTCAACTGTGGTTCCTCGTCGGTCAAGTACCAGCTCTTCCAGCTTCCCGACAACTTCTGTCTCGCCAAAGGTATGGTCTCGCGCATCGGTATGTCCGGCGCCGTGCTCACGCACAAACCGCACGACCGTCCGGAAGTCACCATCTCGTCGGAAATTCTCGATCACACGTCCGCCATCGAACACGTCATCGCCATCCTGCTTTCGCCCAATCACGGCGTCATCAAGAACCGTGATGAAATCGCCGCAGTCGGCCACCGCGTCGTTCACGGCGGCGAGCAATTCACCGCGTCGTGTCTCGTCACGCCGGAAATCATGCTCGAGTTGCGCAAACTCATTGAATTGGCGCCATTGCATAATCCGCACAACATCCGCGGCATCAATGCCACGCTGCAGAATTTACCAGGTATTCCCAATGTCGCCGTTTTCGATACCGCTTTTCATCACCGCATGCCGGAGTACGCATTCATTTACCCGCTGCCGTACATTCTCTATCGCAAATACCGTATCCGCCGTTACGGCTTCCATGGCATGAATCATCACTACGTCTCCAAGCGCGCCGCCGAAATGCTCGGCACCACCCGCGACAAGATCAAGATGATCACCTGCCATCTCGGCAACGGCGCTTCCATGACCGCAGTCGACAAGGGAATCTCCGTCGATACGACGATGGGCTTCACGCCCCTTGAAGGCCTGATGATGGGCACCCGCTGCGGCGATATCGACCCGGCCATCATCCTGCATATGATGGGCAAGGAAGAGCTCTCACTGCACGAAGCCAATACCATGCTGAACAAACATTCCGGCCTCGTCGGCGTGTCGGGCGTGTCCTCCGATATGCGTGAGATCATCGAAGAGATGAACAACGGCACCAAGTCCGCCAAACTTGCATTTGATATCTACTGCTATCGCGTGAAGAAATATCTCGGCGCTTATGCCGCCGCGATGGGTGGATTGGATTGTATCGTGTTTTCTGCCGGCATTGGTGAAAACTCCGCCGTTGTTCGTCAGGCTTGCGTCTCTGGTATGGAGTTCATGGGCGTCGAACTTGACAAAGGTCTCAACGAAGCCGCCAAAAACAAGGAGTCGGTCATTTCGACCGCTGCTTCCAAAGTCAAGGTCGTCGTCGTTCCGGCCAACGAAGAACTCGTTATCGCCATGGACACCGCCGAAATCATCAACAAGAAATAGACCACACAAACGTAGGGGCGCAGCATGCTGCGCCCTGATTTATTCGTAGGAAGAGACGTCGCGCGAAGTCCCCTATGGGGAATCTTTTCCTGACGGCTTTTCTGTTGCCTCGGCTTCAGCGGAAAATCTTCGACTCGTTTCTCCCTCTCCAAGTAATGGGACAGGGCAGGGGTGAGGGTGTTTCGACTGGTAGGTCAGACATTCCTGTCTGACACCTTCGAAGTCTCGTACGTCAAGAGCCCTGTGCTCCTGACACCGCGGCACACTCCTAATCCCGTCATTCCCGCGAAGGCGGGAATCCAGCCTTCGTGACGCTTCGTGCCTCGCGAACTTCCACATCCGCGACATTCTCCGTTGCGTCAGGTCTTCTTGCGCGCCGAAAACCATGGGAGAAGGACGTGAGTATTCGCGCAAGGCGACCTGACGCGCATTGCACCCAATCACGCCTGTCCAGGTATTCACCGTGTCGTCTTAACTTCCGCTTCCCGCGACCGCTCATCAATGAGTCGGCAGCCTTCCATCAATATGAAGTCATTGGGCAGATTGTTATTAGGTTCCGGAAGCTGCTCCTCCGTGATCGGCTCAAGCAGCCACGTTCCGTTCTCCCAAGCCAGCGCCTCATAAATCGCCTTCTCGGCCAACAGTTCGCCCACCTTCGCGAAGGAAATATTGCCCCGATTCAGATACATCAAGAGTTTGTCTGTCTTGCCGTTGTTCGGACTGACGGTAATTCGCGCCGTCCGCTGGCTCGGTCCGAGCGCCTGCACCAGATCGATGATGCTCATCTCGCTAAGATTCCCCCGCGATCCCGACTTCGCTTCCGGTTGTCCGCCATTCGATACCGAGCGTTTACCCACCTCGCGGATTCTCTGCACCAACGTCTCCAGACCCTCGTCAAAATCGATGATATCCTCCAGCCCGATCGCCAACAGCGGCGTCAAAAATCCCGCCACATGTCCGCGCACCAGCAGGATGGTGGGGACGGTGCTGAAGTTCATTCCAAAATTCGCCAGCTTCTTGAGGATCTTCACCACGTCGCGCGGCAGCGCCGTCGATCTGATCAGCACCACTTGCGGCCGAAACCGCCGGCATTGCGCAACTACCACATCAAGCGAGCGCGCGAACGACACTTGAAAACCCTCCTTCGCAAGACGAACCTTCAAAGCGTAGTCGCGGTCGGTGCTGTCCGAGTAGACGATGATATAGGCAGATTCGCTATTTGTCTTTTGTTCAGTCAAAGATTTCTCCTGCCGGCGTCTCATGCACTCGCCAATCCGGCGACAGCCAACTTGTCTGTCGGGCAACTTCAACACGCAATCTGATGCTTCGGGTTGCCCCGACTGTCTCAACAGATAGACGCCCTCTATATTATTGTCGGAAGATTGAACCCTCCCTTGAGAACTCTCCCCAGTTTCACTTTGAATCAACGCTGGAGTATTGTCCCCAGCACCCGTCATCCCCGCGAAAGCGGGGACCCAGCTAATGTCCCGCCCATCGGGATCTCGACGCCCGTCATCCCGACGTGCGTTCTCACTCCCATCACCCGTCATCCCGGCGAAGGCCGGTATCCAGCTTCGTAGGTCAGGAGCCCCGCGCTCCTGACACCGCGCCGTAGGCGCGGTCCATAAAGTATCCAGAGCCGTCAAGCAAAGTCCCCAT
>CAUJJY010000015.1 GCA_963205155.1 Candidatus Zixiibacteriota bacterium
GAAGCTTCATATACACAAGTGCCGATCGAGTTGCTGCGCAAGTACGATCGACCCGGACCGCGCTACACGAGTTATCCAACGGTACCGGTCTGGAGTAACGAAATCGGACCGGAGCAGTATGTTGCAGCCTTGCAAGCGACGAGCGTCAAGAAGGAATTGCCGCTGGCGCTGTATTGCCACATTCCGTTCTGCCGTAAGCGGTGTTACTACTGCGGATGCAATACCGTCATTACGAACAATCCTGATCGAGTAAACAAGTATGTTGCGGATCTCGCCCTGGAGATAATCAACACGTCCGAGCATCTGGGCGAGCGCCGTAACGTTAGTCAGCTCCATCTCGGCGGCGGAACTCCGACCTTTGTTGATTGTCACGGTCTCGAGATTGTGCTCAAGGTAATTGACGACCGTTTCAAGTTCATTGCGGGTGCGGAGAAGTCGATCGAAGTTGATCCGCGCGTGACTACCGACGAGCAATTGGAATTTCTGGCATCGGTTGGATTCAATCGCATTTCGATCGGCACGCAGGACTTTGATCCGGCGGTACAGGAGGCGATCGGCAGGATTCAGTCGTATGAGCGGGTTCAGCACATAATCGAGAAGGTGCGCACGATGAACTTCCGCGGCATCAATATTGATCTGATTTACGGTCTCCCGCGTCAGTCAGTCGAGAGTTTCAAGGCGACGCTGGCGAAGTCGATCTCACTTCGACCGGATCGAGTGGCACTGTATTCCTTTGCCTATCTTCCACAAAATATGGCTAATCAAATGGCGATCAAATCGGAGGAGCTGCCGACGACCGAAGTCAAGTATCAGCTCTTTGCGACAGCGGTGGAAGAATTCACGAAGGCGGGATATCGGCAGATCGGGATGGACCACTTCGCACTGCCCGATGACGAACTGGCGCTGGCGCAACAGGACGGACGCCTGCATCGCAATTTTATGGGTTACACCGTACAGACGGCGCCGGAGATGATTGGATTCGGCATGTCGGCAATTGGTTATGTCAATGATTCGTTCTTCCAGAATTACTCAAAGCTCGACAGCTATGAGAACTCGATTCGCGAGAAACGGTTCGCCATCTATCGAGGCATGAACCTGACCAAGGATGACCTGATACGCCAATATGTGATCAGCCAACTAATGTGCAATTTCCGTCTTCACTATCAGGCAATCGAGCAGATGTTTGCAGTAAAGTATGATGAGTACTTCCGAAACGAACACCAGAATCTTGATATCTTTCTTGATGATCGTCTGATGACCGCCGACGAGAGCGGGCTGCAGATCACACCGATAGGCCGCACTTTTGTCCGCAATATAGCCATGACGTTCGACGCATATCTCGACGACAATGGCGAATCCAAAGGTGTTCGTTTCTCACGCACCATATAGGCAGAGCGATGAGAAGTAAACTCGCCGTCATCCTGCTCGCGATGGGCGGTCCTGATTCAACCGCCGATATTCCCGAATTTCTCTACAACATCTTCTCTGATCGCGCGATCATTCGGCTGCCGGGGGGAGCCATCTTGCAGAAGCCATTTGCCCGGCTAATCTCGCGACTGCGCTCAAAGAACGTTGCCGCGCACTATAGCCATATTGGCGGTGGATCGCCGCTGCTCAAGTGGACGCAGTTGCAGGCACGATTGATTGGCGAACATCTGCAAAGAGAGTTTGACGAGGTAACGTGCTATATCGGTATGCGCTATTTTCGACCGAGTATTGAATCGGCGATCAAGGCCGCAGTCGATGATGGTTACAAGCAACTATGCTTCTTGCCGCTCTATCCGCAATTTGCGACGGCGACGACGGGATCATCGTTTGCGGTTGCACGAGAAGCATTGAAATCGTATCCACAAATTGAAGCGACGTTCATTCAGGATTTTCACGACTATCCGGAGTACACGCGCCTGCTGGAATCATACATCGAGAGCAACATACAACCCGGTGAAACGCTGTTGTATTCGGCGCATTCACTACCACAGAGATTTGTCGATGAGGGCGATCCCTATGTTGAGCAGGTCAAGAAGACTGCAGCGATGTCAGCGGGGAAGCGGGAATATCATCTCGCGTTTCAAAGCCGTACCGGCCCGGTTAAGTGGGTAGGGCCAGATACAGTAGTCGAGGTCAAGCGGTTGCTCGAAGATCCCCAATGCAGACTGTTCATTGTTCCCATCAGTTTTGTTTGTGATCACATCGAGACGCTCTATGAGCTGGATATCCAACTGAAGGAATTGGTCGGCGCAGAAAAGGGAGCGCGGATTCGAAGGATGCCGATGTTCAACGATGATCCGAATTTTGGCCGACTGCTGGCAGAACTCGTGTGTGCGAAAGTGACTGAGTATGCCGGAAAATGATGTGATCATCATCGGCGGCGGAATATCCGGATTGGCGGCATTGCATTACCTTCGCCGCGACAAGCCGAGTCTCAAAGTGAAATTGTTCGAAGCGGAACCGCGACTGGGCGGCACCATTGGAACAGACAGAATTGACGGCTACAGCTTTGACTCGGGTCCAAATGGATTTCTTGATCGCGAGCCGTTGACGCTTCAGCTTTGCGATGAATTGGGGCTAAAGGAACAACTTGAGCGTGCCAACGAGAGCGTCAACAACCGCTATATTCTCAAGGGTGGTCGACTACGCTCTGTGCCGATGTCGCCACCGAAGTTCCTGATGGCGGATATCATTAGCTGGCCTGGGAAGATGCGAATTGCTATGGAGCCCTTTTCCAAAAAACGTCCGGATGGAATTGATGAATCGATTTACGACTTCGCCTGTCGGCGAATTGGCCGTGAAGCTGCAGATTATCTGGTACAGCCGATGGTCTCCGGTGTCTACGGCGGTGTCGCGCAGAAGATGTCACTGCAGTCGTGTTTTCCAATCATGCGCGAAATGGAAGATGAATATGGTTCGTTGTTCAAGGCGATGATCGCCAAGGCCAAGGCGGCAAAGGCAAAGGGCAAGAAGAGCGGCGGACCATCAGGTCCGGGCGGATGGTTAACATCGTTTAAGGGCGGGCTGGACAAAATTGTCGTGCGGTTTCAAGAAATGTATGCACCGTTCATTTCAACAGGAAAGAACGCTGAATCGATCACTCGTGCGAATGACGGGTTCGTCGTTGCTTTCAAAGACGGCTCCAGTGAGACGGCGAGAAATGTCATCATGGCGACGCCTTCATACGAGACTGCGAGGATGACTGCGAGATTATCTTCAGAATTGTCGCAGGCACTGGGAGCGATTCCGTATGCGCCAATTGCGGTGGTGTGTGCAGGTTATCGTACCGATCAAGTAAAGGCCTCGGTGGATGGATTTGGTTTTCTGGTGCCAAAGAAGGAGAATCGGAAGATTCTTGGTTCAATATGGACCTCGTCGATATTTGCGGAGCGCGCACCGCAAGGAATGGTTCAGTTTCGCACGATGGTTGGCGGCGACGGATTTCATGAGTCAATCGATTTAACAGATGAAGAACTTCTGACGGCAGTCAAGCAGGACATGGGCGAGATCATGCACATCGAGGGCGAGCCGCACATGGTCAAGATGTATCGCTGGAAATATGGCATCCCGCAGTATCGGGTCGGTCATCGGAAGTTGCTTGAGACTATTGAGCGGGAACTAGCTTCGATCGGCGGGATTCACATTGCCGGAAACGCTTATTATGGCATCGGTCTCAATGATTGTGTGAAGCAGTCGCACAAAGTGGCGGGGCTGATTTCATAGCTTCTGCATAGAGTCGAAACTTCTTACTCCAATCCGAACTTACGCTCCTCAAGGAAATTCTTCATATGTATTCGCAAAGTCGCGGGATTGTTGGTTGCTGCCCGGCGAGCGGAGTGTTCGGTCCAGGAGTAGTCGGCTGGGACGTCGCGGCCATCGGGAGCTGCGAGCTTGCGATGAGCACCTTCGTAGAGCCCGGTCGCGCGAACGGTATTATCGTATTCTTGCAGGAGTTGAGCCAATGTCGCATCGTTGTATTCCTCCAAGTGCACCACCGCTGATTGAGGCAGACGGGGTTTGACCATCGGCTGTTGATCCGGATAGCCGAGGCAAATTCCCATTAACGGAAAAACTCTTTGTGGCAGCTTGAGCAACTCGCAGACTTTGT
>CAUJJY010000016.1 GCA_963205155.1 Candidatus Zixiibacteriota bacterium
GGATCGCAAGCCGGACGGTTTCGCCCACGACATGTACAAACTCATCGCCGGACAAGGATTGTGCGGCTACGTCATGCCGAAAGAATATGGCGGCGGCGGGCACTCGGCGCTCGAATACGCCACCATGATCGAAGAACTCGCCTATATCGATCCGCCGTCATCATTGCTTGCCGCAGTTGGACAACTCGCCTGCGACCCGATTATCAAGCAGGGCTCCGACGAGCAGAAAAAGAAATACATCCCCGATGCCGCCGTCGGCAAAACCATCCCGGCTTTTGCGCTTACCGAACCTAACGCCGGATCCGATGCGGCCAACCAAAGCACGACCGCTACCATTGACGGCGATCACTATGTCATCAACGGCGAAAAAATCTTCATCATGCACGGCGACGTCTGCAGCTTCGCAGTCACCTTCTGCAAAATCATGGATGGCGACAGCGGCAAAGTCTCCGCCATTATCGTTCCCGGCGACGCTCCCGGCTTGCGTAAGGAATGCCTCAAATTCAAAATGGGCATGAAATACGCCACCACCGGCAGGCTCTGGTATACCAATGTCCGCGTACCGCGGACTAATTTGCTCGGCGAGGTCGGCAAAGGCTTCCGCTATGCCATGAGCACTCTTGATGGCGCTCGCATCGGTATTGCCGCTCAGTCAACCGGTATCGCCCAACGCGCCCTTGATGAAGCTGTCAAGTACGCCAAACAGCGCATTGCCTTCGGCGCCCCGATCGCCAAGCTCCAGGCCATTCAGTGGATGATTGCCGACATGAGCACCAAGACCGAGGCCGCCCGCCTCCTTACTTATAAAGCTGCACAATTGCAGGATAAGGGCGAAAAATTCGGAATGGAAGCCGCACAGGCGAAGCTGTTTGCCTCCGAAGCTGCCAATTTCTGCGTACAGAAGACGATGCAGATTCACGGCGGTTACGGTTACATCGGCGAATTCTCCATTATCGAGAAACTTTATCGCGATCAGCGCGTCTGCGAAATCTACGAAGGCACATCCGAAGTACAACGCCTCGTCATCGCCGGCAATCTTCTCCGCGGATAAAATACGACTTTTCCGTACCCCTCTTCCTTTCAGGGAGAGGGGTAGGGGAGAGGGTTTCGTCCCCTATGGCAATAACTATGCTCCCCGTCGGCAATTTCCAAATCCATTGCATCGTCGAAAACCGCATCTATCTCGATGCCGGTTCTGTTTATGGCATAATTCCCAAGTCGATCTGGAGCAAACACCAACAAGCCGACGCCGATAATCTCATCCCTTTCGATGTCAATGTCTTTGTAATGCGCGGCAATGGCCACAACATCATCTTCGATGCCGGACTCGGCGACTTCCTCAAGGATCGCCAACGCAAGCTATATGGCACCTCGCAACCTTCGGCAATGACAGCAGGTCTGGCGAGAATTGGCCTCACACCGCAAGACATCGACATCGTTATTCTTTCGCATCTGCATTGGGACCATGCCGGTGGTTCCGTCCGCAGCGTTGACGGCAAAACAGAGTTGTGCTTTCCCAATGCCCGGCACATTATCCATCAATTTGAATGGGAGGATGCCTCACAGCCCGACGAACGCACCACCAGCGTTTACTTTCCAGAACGTCTGATAACTATTGAGCAGGCAGGCAAACTCGAATTGGTGAATTCAGAGCAAAGTGAGATTTGCGACGGCGTCAGTGTCGTTCGCATTGGCGGCCATACTCGCGGCCAACTTGGCGTTCACATCGAATCAGACGGGCAAAAGTTAATCTACTATGCCGACAATTTTCCCAGTTGCCATCACCTGAAAGTTCCTTATGTTTCGGCAACCGACCTCTATCCGCTTGAGACGCAGCGTTGCAAACGCGAAACACTGCCGAAAGCGTTCGAGGGCGGCTGGCTGATCGCCATGGATCACGACATCGAGTGCAAAGTTGCCCGACTCAAGTACGACGGGTTGAAATACACTTGCGAAAAGGTCCTGTAGCTCTGCCGAACACCTAAAGTCGTTCCAACGGAAGCCGGATTCTACGATGGCTGGTAGGTTTGCAGTGTTTGGAAACGTCGTTTCGTGAATTGGTTAAATTCCCCTCTAGAGAGGGGTGGCTCCGAGCCGAAGTATGAGGCTCGGAGACGGGGTGTGTTAACAAAATCGGAGACTCCATCAATGTCCATCGAAGACAAACTGCGGCTTCTGAAACAGAAACAAGAGCAAGCCAAACTCGGCGGCGGGACAGACAAAATAGCCGCCCAGCACAAGAAGGGCAAACTCACGGCGCGCGAACGCCTCGAACTCTTGCTTGATCCCGGCTCTTTCGAAGAATTCGACATGTTTGTCACGCATCGTTCTTCCGACTTTGGACTCGACAAGCAAATCATCCCCGGCGATGGTGTTGTCACCGGCTGTGGTTTAATCGACAACCGCGTTGTCTTCGTCTTCAGCCAGGATTTCACAGTGTTCGGCGGCTCACTCTCCGAAGCCCACGCTGAAAAGATCTGCAAGGTCATGAAAGCCGCGATGAAAATGGGCGCGCCAATCATCGGCCTCAACGACTCCGGTGGCGCACGCATTCAAGAGGGCGTTGTCTCCCTCGGTGGTTATGCCGACATCTTTCTGCTCAATACGCTGGCCTCCGGCGTAGTCCCGCAAATCTCCGCAATTCTCGGGCCTTGCGCCGGCGGTGCCGTCTATTCTCCGGCGATCACCGATTTCGTCTTCATGGTACGCAAGACTTCTTACATGTTCGTCACCGGACCTAACGTCGTCAAGACAGTCACGCACGAAGATGTCACCATGGAGGACCTCGGCGGCGCCGACACGCACGCCTCCAAGTCCGGCGTCGCCCACTTTGCCTGCGATTCCGAAGCCGAAGCGATCTTCAAGATTCGCAAATTGGTGTCGTTCCTGCCGCAGAATAATCTCGACGACCCGCCGCACATCACCGCGAGCGACCCTTACGACCGCATCGAAGACAAATTAAACCACATCATTCCCGATACGCCGAACAAACCGTACGACATGATCGAAGTCGTCAAATTAATCGTCGACGACGGCGACTACTTCGAAATCCACGCCGACTATGCGCCCAACATCACGGTCGGCTTTGCCCGCCTGGGCGGTCGTTCGATCGGCATTGTCGGAAATCAACCCGCACACTTGGCTGGCGTACTCGATGTTGATTCTTCCATCAAGGGCGCGCGCTTCATCCGATTTTGCGACTCGTTCAACATTCCGATTATCACCTTCGAGGATGTCCCCGGATTCCTTCCCGGAACCGCGCAGGAGCACGGCGGCATAATCAAGCATGGCGCGAAATTGCTCTATGCCTATTGCGAGGCAACCGTCCCCAAGATCACCGTCATCACGCGCAAAGCCTATGGCGGCGCGTACGATGTAATGAATTCGAAGCACGTCCGCGGCGACATGAACTACGCCTGGCCAACAGCCGAAATCGCCGTCATGGGACCCAAGGGTGCAGTGGAGATTATCTTCAAGAAAGAAATCGATGCCGCTCCCGATCCGCAAAAAGCGCTCGATGAGAAAGTCGCCGAATACACCGAGAAATTCGCGAATCCCTACAAAGCCGCCGAACGCGGATACATCGATGATATCATCGAACCGTCTCAGACGCGGCCACGCCTGATCCGTGCGCTCGGAATGCTCTCAACCAAGCGCGACAGCAATCCGCCCAAAAAGCACGGCAATATCCCGCTGTAGTTCGGACACAGTAACTGGATTTCTCCACCTTTTTCTTGCCCTAAACTACTCCATTATCGTATCATTGCCAAAATCGACTTTGGAAAGGAGTCCCGATCAAATCATGAACATTAACCTCACAAAAGCCGCCATCGCGACCGGTGTCGCTCTGTTCTTAACTGCCTGTTCTTCCGGCGAAAAGACGCCGCCCCAGACACAAGGCAACCAGCAACCCGCTACTCAGGAAGCACAGCAACCGGCCGGCCAAATGCAGGCGAATCCGCACGGCGGCGTGGCTGTCACGACTGTCGCCGGTATCGACTGGACGATTCCAACCGGATGGGCTGCCGCCGGCGAAAAGCCGATGCGCGTTGCGACTTACTTAATCGATCCCGCCGATCCCAAAGCCGAATGTGTCGTGTATTATTTCGGTGAAGGGCAGGGCGGTGCTACTGATGCCAACATCAGCCGTTGGATAAACCAAGTCAAGCAGCCCGACGGCTCCGACTCGAACGCCAAAGCACAACGCGGCACTGTTGCTTCCGAATGTTGCGAAATCGCAACTGTGGAAGTCGGCGGAACCTACTTGTTCTCCGCCGGACCAATGATGCAGACTCAGGAAGAGCGCCCCGATTATTTTCTGTTGGCGGGAATTGCACCGGCACCGCAAGGAAACGTCTTCTTCAAGTTGACTGGTCCCAAAGCTAACGCGGAGAAATCGCGCGAAGCCTTCATGACCCTCTTGAAGTCAATCAAGAAGTCGACGACTTAGCCCCTACCGAAATCTACCAAGAAAATACAAGAACCCCTTCGTTTACCCCCTCTCGCAACGGGAGGGGGGAGGGGTGAGAGCAGTTTAGTAGGGCAGGTCTCCTTACCGAAATCTCGTGATGGTGGTAGCTGGTGTATGGAGACCTGCCAATTGTTAAGGCCCGTGATTAGGCCT
>CAUJJY010000017.1 GCA_963205155.1 Candidatus Zixiibacteriota bacterium
GACGCGGGCCAACGCAAGCTTACGTTGGTCCGGGTTGCCCTGCTTAAGCGCGACAATTGCGGAATTGCGAGTAAGAGGAAATCCGCCGGGAGAATAGTTCTTGTCAGACACAGATCACTCTTGATTTGGCGGGGTTCGGAGTACCATCAAACGGATTTCGGTCATATCCTCCATTGCCCAGCGGACGCCTTCACGGCCGATGCCGCTTTCTTTGACACCGCCATAAGGCATATTGTCGACGCGCCAAGATGGGACATCGCCGATGACTACGCCGCCGACCTGCAGGGTATTCCAGGCTTTATGAGCCTTATAGATGTCGCGAGTGAAGATGCCGGCTTGCAGGCCGTAGCGGCTGGAGTTGACCTCGCCCAAAGCGGCGTCAAAGTCGGAGAATTTGGAGAGGACAGCGACCGGACCGAAGGCTTCGTGAGTACAGAGGATTTGGTCTTTGGGGACATCGGACAGCAATGTCGGCTCCATCATGGCGCCTTTACGACGGCCGCCACAAAGGAGTTTGCCCCCTGCAGCAACGGCGGAACCGATCCACGTTTCGAGGCGGTCGGCTTCACCTTCGGAGATCATCGGACCGATGAATGTTGACTCGTCGCGTGGGTCGCCAAGTTTCAGTTGTTTTGTGGCGGCGACGAGCTTTTTGGAGAACTCGGAATAGATTTGTTCGTGAATGATGATACGCTGAACGCTGATACAGCTCTGGCCGGATTGATAGAACGCACCAAAGACAATCCGGGTGACGGCATCATCAAGGTTGGTATCGGCATCGACGACGCAGGCGGCGTTTCCGCCGAGTTCGAGAATGACCTTTTTGCGCCCGGCGCGGGATTTGAGGTCCCAGCCGACGGCGGGCGAGCCGGTAAAGCTCAACAGTTTGAGGCGGTCGTCAGTTGTGAACATGTCCGCGCCGCCGCGCCGACAAGGCAGGGTCGAGAAGGCGCCCTGCGGCAGATCGGTTTCGGCGAGTATCTCCCCTATCAAGATGGCGCCAATCGGAGTCATGCTGGCGGGTTTTAGAACGAAGGGACAGCCCGCGGCGATGGCTGCAGCGACTTTGTGTGCGACAAGATTGAGCGGAAAGTTGAAGGGCGAGATGAACGAGCAAGTGCCAATTGGGACGCGTTTCCACATGCCGGTATAGTCTCTGGCACGCGCTGTAATATCGAGGGTCATTACCTCACCGGTGATGCGAACGGATTCTTCTGCGGCGATACGGAAGGTGTCGATCAAACGAGTAACCTCGCCCCGGCTGTCGCGGATCGGTTTGCCGGCCTCGATGCAAAGAGCCAGAGCCAGTTCTTCAGCGCGTTCTTCAAAGCGCCGCACGCAGTGATTCAGGATCTGCTGGCGCTGATACGACGGAAGATTGCGCATCGGTTCCTCGGCAGCGACGGCGGCAGAAATGGCTCGGTCGATGGCTTCGGGATCGGCCATGGCTACGCGAGCGACGATAGCGCCGGAGTATTTGTCGGCGACCTCGAGATCGGTATTGGCGAACACTGGTTGATTGGCGATGTAATATGGATACTTGTCTTTGAGCATGGAAACCTCGCATCGGGATACGAACTGTCTATTTGTAAATATCGCTAAATCGTAAGCTGGAAAGCAAGGGGTTGTATGACGGGGCATGTGTTTGGGCTTGATTGAAGTGTCGTTCAGACCTATCTTGTGCGGCGCGATTCTTGAGGGCAGAGAGACAGGGAGTTTCGGAATAGAAAAGACACGATCGAATGAAGTTGTTCACGCCCTAACGGTTGACGTCGAGGGATTTGTCGAAGGAATGGCGGAAAGTTTTCCAATTCCCGAGAAGTACTTCGATGAAACAGCTGCGGATCGCGAAATTGAGATCAATGTCAATGAGACATTAGAGGGATTTGAGCGACTTCGATTACGAGCGACGTTTTTTGTACTGGGAAGAGTTGCAGAGCGGCTTCCGCAATTGATGAAGAAGATTACGGCAGCGGGTCACGAACTTGGTTCGCATAGCTTCTTTCACAAACGTATTTTCAACCAGTCGCGCGAGGAATTCCGCAGGGACCTGCGGCGCAGCAAGGATGCACTGGAAAGTGCCGGTGGGCAGAAGGTTTTGGGGTTCCGTGCACCGGATTTTTCGATTACGCCTGATTCGCTGTGGATACTGGATGAGATTCGTGACGCGGGATTCGTATATGATTCTTCGCTAACGCCGACGGACATTCACGATGTATATGGAATGTCAGATGTACCGGCGGAGATTCACCGGCACGCTAACGGATTGTGGGAATTTCCGGGAGGGACATTTCGATTTCTCGGCAAGACTGTACCTTATGGCGGCGGTGGGTATTTGCGATTGTATCCGGTGGCGCTGTCGCGGGCTCTGATACGACGAAGCGCCAAGGCGGGTCAACCGGCAATGATCTACAGTCACCCGTATGAGTTGGGCAGTCAGATAGTTCAAGTGAAGCCGATGTCGGCCTATCGAAGGTTCAGGCACCATTATCACACCAAGCATGGCTTACGGCGAATGGAGCGAGTACTGCGCGGGTTTGCCGTCGACACAGTTGCAGCGGTACTACGCAGGCAAGGAATGAAGGAAGAGAAATGACTGGAGACGTGTCACAGGATCATCAGCGGGCAGCGGCATACTTCGACCGTAAGGCGGAGTTGTTCGATTCTTTATACAGTCTCGATAAAACCACGCCGTTCATGCGTTTCATGAACAAGCACTTTCGCAGGGATATTTATGAGCGGTATCTTTTGACAGTCAACCACGTCAAGGCGGTCAAGGCGCAGAGTGTGCTTGATGTTGGAGTCGGCAGCGGGCGCTATGCCACGGGTTACGCCGAGGCGGGTGTC
>CAUJJY010000018.1 GCA_963205155.1 Candidatus Zixiibacteriota bacterium
TTTAGGGATGAAGAAAAAATTATCGGTCTTTATAGTGCCCGACACCGGGGAAGTAAGACAATTCTCAATATCAAGAACCGTACTGATTACCGTCATTAGTGCAATCTTCACTTACGCCATTATAACCGTCTTTTTCTCATATGGCTTTTTCTCAAGCCGCATTGAGGCTCATAAAATTGACTCCTTGACCAAGGAAAACCAGTTCCTGACCGCCAAGTTGGTCGATATCAGCGAGTCAATCGATTTCCTGCAAACCGAAATCGCCTCTCTGACCGAGAAGGAGAAGGCTATCCGTACCATCTTCGAACTGCCGGAAATTGACCCCCAACAGCGCGAACTGGGCATTGGCGGCCCGAATATCCTTCCGCAAGAAGAACTTGCCCCCAGCCGGTCTTTTGCCTTCCAATCGGAAGCTGAAGTCGATCGCCTTGTAGCGCTCACCAATTTCGAAAAAGAACAGTTTAATAGTGTATATGAGGCCCTCCTCCAGAAGAAAACCGATCTCGACCATACCCCCTCCATTATGCCGACCGTCGGCTATCTAATGAGAGGCTACGGTATGAAGCGCGATCCGTTTACTGGCCAGGTTAAGCTCCATGCCGGTCTCGATATCTCAAACTCCATCGGTACTCGCGTTGTGGCGACCGCCAACGGCGTCGTCGAAAAGGCCGAAATCATGAGTGGTCTCGGCAAGACGGTTGTCATCGACCACGGTAACGGCTATAAGACCGTTTATGGTCACCTTTCCGGCTTTAAGGTCCGCCCCGGCGAAAAGGTCATCCGTGGCCAACATATCGCCCTGATGGGCAATACCGGGTACTCAACCGGTCCGCATCTGCATTACGAGGTGCTCAAAAACGGCGCCTCAATCAATCCAATGCAGAATGTCATAACTTATTCCAGCACCTTTTAATCAATTCTACAGCAGCTTTTCCGCCAAGGTCATCGTCTGCCTTGTCAAAACTCCGTGTTTTGAAGTTTAAGTCATTATTAGAGAATTGGTTATCGTGAAATTTATGGCTTTGGACTATTCCGGTGCTTTTTCCCTTGCTAATCCGACACCAGTTTGTACCTTTAAGAAAAGCACAAATAAAAACTTCAGTTCTGCGTAAGCAAAACTGTCTCAAAACTGGAACATTCGGGCTTGAGTCGCGTTACAACGGTATGATAGCCATTTGGGGTCTATCTTTGATACGTAATTTGTCAGTGAGGATAAAGTGAGAATAAAGAAAACCACGGAAGTCATCGAAGATCAGGATGATCTCGAACTGGACGATTCAACCGAATCGCTCGACCCGGCTGATCAAAGCGAGGCCGAAACCGTCGCGCTGATCAAGCGTATCCAAACCGGCGAACAGGCCGCTTTCGGCAGCTTGATGAAAAAGTACAAGAATCAGGTAGCCGGTATAGCCTACCGCATGGTCGGAGATTACGACGAGGCCAAGGACATTTCCCAGATGGTATTCGTCAAGACGGCTCGCAATCTGGATCGTTTTGATACAACCAAGAAATTCTCGACCTGGCTCTATCGTATCACCGTCAACGCGGCGATCGACTACATTCGCAAGCAGAAGAAACATCGCCATGAAACGATCGAGAACTATACCGACTCAATCGAGACCCACAGCGATACGCCCGATATGAGCCTCTATCGCAAAAATATCAAGGAGTGCATCCTGCAAGCAGCCGATGCCCTCAACGACAAGCAAAAAGCCGCGTTTGTCCTGCGCGACATCGACGGCCACGAAATCGAGGAAGTCTCCGAAATCCTCGGTATGCCGGAAGCCACCGTTCGCTGGTACTTGCACCGCGCTCGTCTCCGTCTCCGCAAGGAACTCCTGCGCAAGTATCCGTCCTTTGTCGAGAAAATGGGCGTTGTCCTTGACGCACCAACCCGGACCTTTTAAGAACTTACTCATACAACCTCCCAAGAAACCCCGCGTTTGATGGAAATCAGGCGCGGGGTTGTTTTTTCTTACCCTTGCCGAATCGCCGTCTTGTGTGTAAAATGAGATGTGAAACGCCTAACGCTCGCTTCGGAGGGGAACCCGTGATCTCTCGCTTTCGTCCAAGTCTGAATCTGTTTCTCTTGGCAGTTGTAGTTGTCATTTCGTCAATTCAACCATCCTCCGCACAACCATCCGCAACTGCCGACAGTCTTTTCGCCCAAGCCAACGCCTACCTGCAACAGGAGAAGTGGCCCGAAGCTGCCGCCGCTTTCGAACGAGTCGTCAAAATCGACACCACCAACACGCAGGCAATTTTCCAGCTCGGCCAGGCTTATTACTTGATGAACGATTTCAAGAAAGCCGCCTCTGCCTGGGAGCGCGCCGATGCCCGCAACTACCGCCCCGCCACCACGCGCTACAATATCGCATCATCGTATGCACAACTCAACGACAAGGAGAAAGCTTTCGTCTGGTTGGCGCAGGCGCTCGAGGCCGGCTTCAACCGCACTGATATTCTTGGCACTGACAAGGTTCTCGACACCTTGCGCAGCGATGACCGCTTCGCCAAAGTCCTCGAACTCGCTGATCAAAACGCGCGCCCCTGCGAATATGATCCGGTCTACCGCATTCTCGATTTCTGGCTCGGCGAGTGGGATGTCTACGCCAATGAAAATCAGAAAATCGGCGTCAGCTTTATCCGCAAGATGGTCAACGGCTGTGCCATCCAGGAAAATTTCGAACAGCTCGATGGCTTCGTCGGCCAGAATCTGTTCTACTTCAACAATGTTTCCGGTGAATGGAAAATGATCTGGATCACCGGCTCGGCAATATCGCTCGGCGGCGTCAAAGAAAAAATCATGACCGCTCGCGATGACTCCGGCACCGTCCGCTTTCAGGGCACACTCCCCGACAACACCGCCGGACAACTCATCCTCGATCGCTCAACCTTCGCGCCGGTGTCAAAGGACCGCGTCAACATGATCATTCAGCAGTCCCGCGATGGCGGCGACAATTGGATCACCACCTTCTCCGGCTACTACCAGCGGAAAGAGAAGTAGGACAGACATTCTTGTCTGACACTCCGCCTCATTCCTCGTAGGGGCGCAGTATACTGCGCCCAATCGCGCCAAAGGCGCGACCATTCGTAGGTCAGAGCCTCGCGCCCATAAACTTTGGTAGGACAGACATTCTTGTCTGTCATAGCACGTCATCGGAGTAGGTTGGAACCCTCGTTCCGTAGCCGATCTGAAGTTAGAAGCATCTCCCCAGAGGGTTCCGACTATCGTATCTGATGTCGTTTCCCCTCTCCCGCAGGGAGAGGGTAGGGTGAGGGCGCATTGCGGGACACCGCGCTCATAAACTTTGGTAGGACAGACATTCTTGTCTGTCATTGCGCATCATCGAAGTAGGTTGGAACCCTCGTTCCGTAGCCGATATGAAGTTGGAAGCATCTCCCCAGAAGGTTCCGACAAACTGAGCGATAACCAGAATTAAATTCCCCTCTTGAGAGGGGTGCCTTGAGTGCGCGAGGAACGAGCGTAATCAAGGCGGGGTGTGTTCCGCTCGTGCGCGGCAGTCGTCCACGCCTGCCGTGTCTCTGTTCCTCGCGAATGCCGCCCCACATCGCGATTGACAACATGGAACCAAACAACTATATTTGCTTAACACTGAATTCTTCCGCTACGGGGGTAGCATGAAACGCAAAAGTTGGCAAATCCTGATCCTCAACCTCGTACTCGCTTCCGCATTCGCGTGTACCGAAAACGTCACCGAGGAAAAACACGTCGCCATCGGCAACCGCCTGACCTCGACTCCCGAAGTCCTGCGCGGTCTGACTTGGACCCGACAATTCTCCATCGAAAACGCTGCCACAGGCAAACTGTATTTGTGGCAGGTAATTTTCACAAACAAGAATCCCGAAGGCAACTTCGACATCGATTCGACTGGATTCTTTCGCTTTGCCACCGCTACAAGCGACTTCGACAACACCTTCGGATTCCGCGTAGTGTTAAGCGACGGCGCCGCAATTGTTGACAACTACGATTTTTCTATTCGCGTCAAACCCGATTCGCCACTGTTGCTTAACATTGAAAAAACGCATCACACTCTGCAGGGAGCGTTCGAATACATCTCGATCACCAAGAAGCAGGGCAGTCAATCCTTGGGCGCTATCGAGTGTTCCGTTCTCTTCGACTCGCTGGCTCTGCAGCTGGTGGACGTTGAAAAAGGCACCGGCATATCCACCGCCGCCTGCAATTGGGATCGTTTTGACTACGAATCGACGGAACTGATTGGAAACACCACCGACCCCGTCAAGGTCCTTCGCCTCACTGCAATCGCCGATGACCCGGCAATCACCGGCACACCGACTTGTCTCACACTTCCCGACGATGCCGAAATCTTTCGCCTAAAATTCTCTGTCTCCAATGATCAAATCTACTACTGCACAATGTTGCCGATCCGCTTTGTCTGGACCGGCTGCCAACAAAACGCCGCCTACTCGCCAACCGGCGACACGGTGTTTCTTCCCGCCGAAGTTTTTGATTATTCATGGGACGGTAATCTCAACAATCAGTCATATCGTTTGACCGGCTTCGACTGCGATTCCAGCTACAACCATTCCCTCGGCGGCGAATGCGCCAAGTTCCTTCAGGACTGCGCGCCACCCACCGCGATTCGCAATTTGGTTTTGTGGAACGGAGGTGTCGATCTGGTTTGTGCGGATTCGATTGACGACCCAGGCGATTTTCGCGACTGCCCATGGAATATTGGCTGGGAGTATCCGAATGATTTCGGTTTAATTCACTTCTTTACGAACTATTTCCTATTTGGCGCCAGTTTGATTCACGGTGTTTCCGATTACTGCATTTCCCTGACGGATGCCAATGGCGATTCTGCCCCGCTCACAATCGCCGACATGGTATATACCTTCCGTATCGCCGTAGGGGATGCGCTCCCGTTTCCTTTGCTTAGCCCTTACCATGAAAGTGTCACATTCACCTTTGCAAATCAAACCGTCTCTTCTTCCAGCCTCGTCCCGCTCGGCGCTGTCAAGCTAACTTTCATTGCCGATTCAACCATCGTCGCCACCAACAACTCCGGACTTGTAATGTTGACAAGTTACCGAAGCGGCGCACTTCACGTTTTGTTGTGGGCCGGACTGGACGATATGACAGATCACATTGATTCCGGCACTCATAGTCTCGTCACTCTCTCCGAAAGCGCCGTCCTTGAGCGTGTCGAAGTCTCCGACTACCGCGGCAATCTCCTCTTCGCGCGTTACGCTAAGAAATGACAATTCCCACAACCAATCGTCGCGCCGGCCCCGCCGTAGGGGTGCAGCATGTCGAAGATCCCGCCTTTGCGGGGCTGCGCCCAATCGCGCCAACGGCGCGATAATTCGTTAGTGAGGTGCCCCACGTCCATGAACCTTGGAAGGACAGACATTCCTGTCTGTCACTGCACATCATCGAAGTAGGTTGGAACCCTCGTCACGAAGTTGAATGGCATTGGGAGCATCTCCCCAGAGGGTTCCGACAATCGCCCTGCACTCACGTTTCACCTCTCCCTCTGGGAGAGGGGCAGGCGTGAGGGCGCATCGCGGTGCACCCTTCCCCATGAACTCCGGTAGGACAGACATTCTTGTCTGTCATTGAAAGTCATTTGTATGTGCAATCTGATAATGGAACTACCGGCCTACTTTCTGGTAAAATTCACGTACCCTTAATACCGATCGCCGTATCCCGGAGGGAGATGTTCTTCACATGAAACTGCGCACTATTCTGATCGCTGCTGCGTTGCTGCTCTTTCCTTTGACCACTGCCTCCGCCAACCGTATTGTCTCTGCGTCACCCGACACCGCTATCATCCAGCCCAACGTAACTTGGGTGAAGACATTTGAATTCTTCAGCACCGACTTCGAACCGCCATACAAATGGTCAGTCCAGCCTGTCGGCGAAGCACCGGCCGGCAAATTCCAGGTTCTTGGACAATACAACGGCTTATTTCAATTCACGCCCTCTACCGAAGACACCGGCAAGCAGTACTTGTTCACGGTAACCGCCACCGACAATCGTGAAATGCAGGTGTCCTCGCAATTTGTTGTTCGGATCGATAACCGCATCCCAATCATCATTGAGATCGAGAAGACACATAATACTCTGCAGGGAATGAGGGAGTACGTTTCTGTATCCAAAACCTCCGGCGTTGTCGCCCCCGGCTCTTTCAACTTGAAGATCTGTTACAATGGCGAGGGTCTCAAATTCGATACCCTGACACTTTCCGACACACTTGTTAAACTTGGATGGACATGCAAATTGTCTCAAGCCCGGACCGGTAGTTTCGGCCCGCTTGCGTTGCAGGCTGCCAGCATTCAAGTTCAAGCCTTCTCACCGGCAGGGCAGGCGACTGTTGTGCCCAATGCTGCCCTCTTTACGATCAAATTCTATGTCACAAATGACCGCACGTATGAGTGTCAGTTCTTTCCCATTCATTTTGCCTGGTCGAGTATTTACGATAACTCTTTCACCAGCGATAAGTCCGATTCACTCTTCTCATGCCTTCAAGTCATCGACCCTGAAGGTCGCGACATGACCGCGCCGTTTTCAATGGCGGACTGCACGGAAAGAAACTCCAACAACCTCGCCGGACCGTGTCGAAACGCACGTAATGCGCTTAGAACAGTGATCGACATCCCCAATATCGTCTTCAGAAACGGCGTCGTAAACATAGTCTGTGCAGGAAATGTAGAAGCACCCGGCGACATCAACCTCAATGGCATCTCTTACGAAATCGCCGACTTCGAACTAATGTCCCGCTGGCTTGCCTTTGGTGATTCCGCTCTCGACAAGAACCCGCTATTTCGTGAAGCACAATTTGCAGCTTCCGAGGCTAATATGGACGGCACGACCGCCTCCGTCGCCGACATGGTTTACATTACTCGGGTGATCATCGGCGATGCGCTTCCATTTCCAAAGCTCCATCCATACCAAAAGGTCGCTTTGTGCGAGAAGAGCCACGACACTCTTTTTGTCGAATCCAACGATAGCCTCGCCGGAATCCTGATCCTATTCAAAGCCGACGAAAAAACGTCATTCGAAAATCTCTCCAACATCGAA
>CAUJJY010000019.1 GCA_963205155.1 Candidatus Zixiibacteriota bacterium
AATGAGCGCAGAACAGATTCAACTTGCATTCATTGGTTTCGGGCATTGTATCCCGACTGTTCGGGGCTTTTGAGAAATCAGCTCTCCAGAAGAACCACCTGAATACTGCGCTTGTCTTGGCTATAGGTCATTCTCGCGAAAGCGGGCATCCTGCCTAAGCTGTTTATGATTTTGGCGCAGATTTTCAAAGCACGTGCTCTATCAATACTCCCGTCCGATGGGGTAAAGGACGGAATCTTGAGGGTCGGATTTTTAGTTCTTTCTTGCGTTTTCTTACGAACAGAGACTACTTTCCCCCATGCCCTGCATCTTCTGCTCCATCATCGAAGGCAAAGCCAACGCCAAAATCTTCTACCAGGATGACAATGTCGTCGTGTTCTACGATATCGCTCCCAAAGCGCCGATTCACCTGCTAATCTGTCCCAAACAGCACTTCACCGATTTCATCAGCGCGCCTCCCGAAGTGCGCTCCCGGCTCGCGGATACCGTGCAAAAGGTCAGCGACATGCTCGGCGATAGGGGAAAGGACTTCCGCGTCCAGATCAACAATGGCCCCGGTTCGGGTCAAATCGTGTTCCATCTGCACTATCATTTTCTCGCCTGGGGCTAAGCAAATTCAGTCCGGCATCCGATTCTTGTAGGGGAGAAAACAAACGCGCCATGTCGTTTTTGGCGGGAATCGGACTATGAAGAAAATCCTGCTTTCAGTGATTATATCGCTATTTTTCATCAGCCAATCTTGGGCTGACACCGTCAAGAATTCCGAACCCGGTGTCGCGACCTGGGACCTAATGGTCGGCGGTGGAAGTGCCATTGGTCCTAACCGGAGCACTGCTGTACATGGCGGTACCGGAATCAATCTGGGCGTGGGCGGCCATCTTTCGCTGGGCGTCTCGGCAAACTATACAGCTTTCGCTGGCTCGACCCCCAATGACGCCTCATACTTCCTTGATGCCCCCGTCTCATTGACCGGTTATTTCCTTGCTGGAGAAACACTTCCGATGTCCATTTCTGGGGGTGTCGGTGTCGGATTTTCCGATCTCCCCGAATGGCGAAAGTCCAATCGTGCCCTCACCGGTCATCTCGCTGTAGCCGCAAATGTCGGTAGCGCAGTGTGGGTCGAGCTCAAAATGATCAAAGCCGCCACCAGCACCGGCAACGTGACATTCGCCTTTGCAGTCCTGCGCTATTCGATCGGCCTATAGCTAACTAAGCAAATCTCTCTACGAACTCAACTGCACCGCTTGCGAGTCATTCCGGCGAAGGTTGAGCCTTGCGAAATTCCGCCTTTAGCGACTGTTGGGAGCCACTTTGCGTTGGGAAGGATCTGATATATATGCTGTCCTCCCTGTAAATCATTTCCGCGAAAGGGGGTGTTGAAAAAGTGGGTTGAACATTGAAATACACTCCTCGGCTTCTCCTCCTCTTGCTTCGGAATTCAAAACCAATCCCCTGGCAATGGGAGATTCGGTCACATGCAATCGACTTTGTGAGAATTCGTTATTCCCCCTTAGCAAAGGGGGCAAGGGGGTTGTGTTGAGCCAAAACGAACTCGCGGACTTTTTCAACTCTCCCTTTGTCGGCGCCGGAATCTAGGTTTATTGTACGCGACTTTTCAGCAACTTCTGGCTGACCTGTGCGCAACTTGTGCGCGCGGATGTCCACATCCGCGCGTTTTTGTTTAGTGCCCGTTGAAAGACTGGGACATTGTCATCCTGAGCCGCTACGCAGGCGAAGGATCTGCTCCCCAGCCGCCAAACACACCACTGCCTAATTACTCCGCTCGTGCCGGTCGCTGGTGCCGTTGTCATACATTCCCACAAAGGTCGTCACATTGCCGCCTTCGCCGCGAACGAACTGCGCGCGGAAATAGTCAACACCCTTGAGCATGAACTTGTCGTTTCCCAGTGGAATAAGCTGATTCTGCGGATTACTTTCCCTCTGATAGTAGAGTGCGCCATTCTCGACCCACACTTTGCGCGGACCATAGGTCCCCTCATATTGCCGCAACGTATTTTCATCCAATGAAACTGGATTGACTCTCGCCGCGAGGGCTTCTGCCACCCACTGCAGTCGCTCCTTCTTTTGCAGATTGTCAGTCTTCTCCGCGATCGCCTGAAGCGCCATCATGTGGCCGACATCCAGCGCCTTTGCCGGGTCAACCTCGACATCAGGCGTGACGCCCACGCCCTCCCAATTCGTTCCGGTAATCGGGTTGATTGCCCGTCCATAGGGGACGCTCATCTGGATATTGAGCGAAGCGAACAAATGCTCATTCGTCGGGTGTGCTCCTCCACCAGTGGTCTTGCCGATCAAAGTTCCACGCTTTAAATTCTTGAGATTGTAAGAGAATTCCTCACCGCCAGAGAAAGTGAAATCACTGGTCAGCACAAAAACCTCGGCACCTGGAATCTTCTTACCGGGAACGTAAGCCTGTGTCCAGAACTGCTGGATGGTATCAAGCGAGCGAATGTAGAAGCTGTTCAAGTGCACAGGCTGATCAAACAAGTAGCTGGTGATCAGTTGTATCATCGACGGATCACCTCCGCCGTTCTCGCGCAAATCAAAAATCACCGCATCACAACCACTCAAGAAGTTCATCGCAGCAATCGCCGTTCCGCCGGCGATATCGGCTGGCACGAATCCACGCAAATCGAGATAGCCAACATTGCCGTCAAGAATCTCGAGCTTTTTGAACCCATAGTTCATCGCTTTCATCTCTTCATACCAGGGGTTGGGAGCGAGGCTGTCTTGGCTCTTTTGAATATCCTCAATCATTCCATCTCCCACAAATCGAACCCCGAGATGCAGATCGTGGCTGATTGAACGAACGTCTTCAGTAATGCGCTGTGCAAACTCCCGGCGGCTTGTGATCGACTTGTATGCGCCCTTCTTGTACTGGTCGCGGATATGCTTGCCCATTGCCTGTGCCTTATCAAGAAAGATGTACTCGTCAAGCAGGGCTTTGGAGACGCTGTCGATAATCGCCGACTGCATGCGTGCATCGGTATCTTTGTCCGGAGGCGGCCCGCCAACAATGATCTGGGCATGAAGAGTCTTCGTCAAGAGCAGGAAAATGCCCACCGCAAACATCGCCAGCAAAATATTGCGGACGAAACCGATACCGGGACGAATTTGAATCTTCATGACGACACCTCCAGTGATTACACGACTACACGTTTATGGTGAAAGATTAAGTCTCATGTAAATAGTTTCGCGCGCATACGAGGCCGCCCACTTCGGTTTTGCCGACAGCTTCCGGAAACCGTACTTGCGATAAAGCAAATTAGCGGCTTTCAGCTGTGTGCTCGTTCCAAGCACCAGCTGCGTGGCACCGGCGATTCGTGTGCGATGGATAGCTGTCTCCAGCAATCGGGCGCCAATCCCACGGCTGCGGTACGGCCGGGAAACCGCCATCTTGGCTAATTCATAGATTGACTCCGAATGCCGAATCAACGCGACTGTACCGACGATATTGCTCTCGGTTCGAGCAAACAAGATTGCGCCGCCGCGTTTGATAATTTCCTGCTCTGGATTTTCCAGAACAGCCTTATCCGAGGATTCGACGCGAAAGAACTCATTGAGCCACTCTTCGTTCAGCTCACGAAA
>CAUJJY010000020.1 GCA_963205155.1 Candidatus Zixiibacteriota bacterium
CCTCGGCAGCTTACGATCTCACCTCAAACCAGTATCGCGGTAGGGCACATCTGGCAGACGGTCGCAAGCATCCTAAGTGTCCGATCGGACCTGGATGTGACGACAGTAAAGTCAGGTCACTCGGTTGATGTCTTGGCCCGCGGGGTGTCGAAATTAGAAGTCATTAGGCAAATTACCGATTTTGGCAGCGTAGGGGTTCAAAACCGGGTCCTCTGCATTGGGGATCAGGGAGCTTGGCCCGGGAACGACTTCACTTTACTGTCGACCCCACACTCCCTCAGTGCAGGGACGGTCTCCGGATGCCCAAATTCTTGCTGGAACTTAGCCCCGGCTGGCGTTGTTGAGTCGCACGCTACTCTTCTGTATCTACGGAAGCTCAAAGTGCGGTCCGGCCATTTTAGGTTTTCTATCGAATAAGATCGGAGGCCTATTTGAACAGTAAGCATGTATTAGGGGTCTTGAGCTCGCTTATGAGCTGGTCAGCCGATCAATCGACTAAGGAATTCTCTTGGCTTATATTAATGGCTGGAATGAAGTACGACGACTACCAAGATTTTCTTGCCGGAGCACGTTTCGTCGAAAACCTTGTCGTGTGGTTACAGCAATTCAAGCCATTGGAGCGCGAGTGTGCCTATGCATTTATTAAGAAGCATCTGGTCTTCATTAGCATGCCGGAGATTCGACACCTCGTTGAACTTTTCTACCCGTTCACCGTACAACCGGCAGTATCGGCAGAAGTCGCCGTCGCTTTGGGGCGACCTCAATACCTTACTTGGTCTGATGCCAAAGGGGTCGCAGAGTTTACTAAGCGTCTGCGCAAGGTTTTGTTTGTCGAGTTGAGCGATGGGGCTCGTATAGATCTTTTCCGCCGTGCAAATTCTGGCACCATCAGCAACGAACAAGTGGTCACTGCGCCAAGTATTAGCGATGAGAAATGGGATGACATGCTGATGGCGCTACGGAACGATCTTGGCTCGCAGACGGAAAAGTTTAGCAGGGTGTATCTGATTGATGACTTTACTGGGAGCGGTACGACGTTGATTCGCAAGGAGATCGCCAGCGGACAGTGGAAGGGGAAGCTTCGAAAGTTTTGGGACGAACTAGAGTCGCACGGTATTCTCAACACACACTTGGAGCAGGGTTGGCAACTCAACGTCCATCACTATCTGGCTACCCAAGACGCGGTTAATACCATAGCGCAGCGCAGCGCCGCTATGCACATTGACCTACCAGGCAAGTGGCCCAAGGATGTGGTCTTTACCTATGGGACGGAGTTGCCGCCGGAGATGAAGCTGACAAAGGAAGACCTGGGCTCCTTTGCCGGACTAGTGGATGCCTACTATGATCCGGCGATCGAAAGCAAGCATATTAAGATTGGCGGTACGAATGCGAAGATGGGATTCGGCGGCTGTGCTTTGCCGCTCATTTTAGAGCATAATACACCAAACAACTCTGTCGCGCTCTTGTGGGCAGAGACCTCCGGTCAGACAAAGCAGCATGCGATGCGTCCACTTTTCAGACGTAGGCAGCGTCACGTATAGCAACGAGTAAAATACAATGGACAATCCGTTTTCTAGGCGTGCCACAGAACTTCTTCGCGACGATGAGGCATTTCTCGCCGTCGTCAGTCCAGGACCGATCACGCATTACTTAAAGGTACCAGGTCAAGAGGGAGTTCTTTATGACCGACTGGTTCAAATCCGCGGTACGCCTGGCAGTGGCAAGACGACGTTAGCAAGGTTGTTTGAGTTTGGATCCTTAGTGGCGCTGTTGAAGAACACCAGCCATACAGGTCACGGCGAGCTCGTGACTGCTTTGCGCGAGTGCGGCGCGATTACTCACACTCTCCCGCGAGTTCTTGGCGTCAGAATTCCGCTAGAAAGCGATTACCGGGATTTTTGGGAGTTCGACTACAGCGCCGAGCTCAAGATAAATTTGATGACCGCTTTGCTCCAAGCTCGCGCAGTCCTCGGATGGTTTCGACATTTGAGAAACCACGGCATTCCACCTCAAGATGTCGAGATAAGATATCTTAAAGAGGCGGAGGAGGTTACAGATACAGTCGGTGGAACTAATGGGAACGACGTTTACGTCCGAGCAGCCCAGGTCGAAAGCGCGATCTATAAGGTGGCGACGGCATTAGTTGCGCCTGCATCTACTGCTCTACCGAAAGACGCTATAGGTCCCTACCGCCCCTTTAGCATAGTGGAGCATTTCAGGGTCCCTGGACGTCACTTCGGTGCCGAAACGGCCGTAGACTTAATTCCACTCGTTATTTTCGACGACGCCCACATGCTCCACCCGGATCAGCTCGGGGCACTGGAACGTGTTTTAGTTCGTCGGGAGCTCAGGATCGCTCGCTGGATAATTGCAAGATTCGATATCCTACAGCCAGGTGACGCGCTCTTATCTTTAACCAATGACAACATCAATGCTGCTTACCCCGGCATTAAAGCTGACCGAGACGACAAGCAGATCATTTTGCAGAGCGGCGCTGGACGTTCCACAGAAAGAAATCGGTTTCGAAAAGTAGCTCGGGACATGGCCGGACGCTATTTACGGCGTATGCCCCTGTTGAATGAGCGAGGCTTGACAATTTTGGGTGATTGCCTCGCCGACCAAGCTGAACCCGCGCCGAAAGAAGTGCTTGAAGGACTCCGGCAATCCGTGGAGAGGGCTAAGGCCGACTTCGATATTTCAGACAAGCAGGTCGGTGTGTTTCGGCAGTCCATTGTCGAGAGCGCACCCCCAGCGGAGGACCTTCGTCTTTCAATGTTACTCGTAATGATGAATAGATATGCCGTTCGCAGAGGTCAACCCACCGGCCAAATGTTTTCAGCTGATAGCGATGGTGAGGACCTGGCTGTCGCAGCCAATGTTGCGGTCAGGGAAGCGGCCTATTTTCACATATTCCATAGATACGATAGACCATACTACTTTGGCATTGACGATGTATGTGATGCGAGCAGCGAGAACGCAGAGCAATTCCTGCAGCTGTGCGCAGGGCTCGTCGACGCGGTAGTCACCCGCATCTTAAGAGGAGAGGCGCCGACACTCTCACCCAGTACACAGCACCGCCTACTTCGTGAAAAAGGAAGTAGTGCTGTGGATTCTTGGAATTTCCCTGAGGTCGTGGCGGTCCGCAAGCTCGTGCAAGTTATCGCTGAGCGCTGCCTAAAGACTTCACTTAAGCCGAACGGTGCCGTTATTGCAAACGCGTTCGGCGTACCCCAAGCTGAGTTCGATGAAATAGCGACAACTAATGCGAAGTTCGCTCGGGTTCTACAGTTCGCAGTTGCTTACAACGCGCTTTGTCTGGTTCCCAATCACAGCTGCAAGGACAAGACATGGTGTCTGCTGGAGCTTGGTGGTTTACCGCTCTTGAAATATGGCCTTACCCTAAAGCGAGGCGGGTTTGTCGAAGGACGGATCAAAGAACTCGCTAAAGCAAGTGGAGTACCTAATCAATGAGATGGGAGCACTGTGTAAGTCATCGTGCCGAGCGTACCGAAGCGTTCATTCGCGACTTCTTCGGGAAAGGAAACCGTACGCCCTTCCTCATAGGAGGAGCTGGATTCGACCCACGCGCAACTTTAATTTCCAAATTAATGGCGCAGGTCGTTCCAAAGACGGTGCGAGGCATGTTCATTCGTGAGGAACGACCTGCCCCCGCCCAGCACTTGATTAAGGCCGCTGAACGCAATGCTGACCTATTGAAAGTGCACATTCCGAAGTCGACTTTTCATAGCTGCCCAATCATTGATCCAATGGATAACGCGCCAAAAGGCGGGCGAGAGGTTGCCAAGATTCTGGACAAATCGGTCGTGTTGACCGGTGTTACAGACATCGTTCTTGACTGCAGTGCGCTGTCCGCCTCAGTGTTTTTTGCTATCGCGAAGTTCTGCGATGACGCAGCGAAAAGTAATGCCATCAACTTTCACATAATGGTGCAGGATGATCCTGCGGCGGATTCAGACATTTTGGCAAACATTTGTGGCACAGCGGCGCTTGTTCATCCATTCCAGGGTAATTTGTGGAATGAAAAGAACGCCACGGCCGCCAAACTGTGGATACCTCAACTTGGCAGGAATAGGCACGCAGCACTTGAGTTAATCTACAATTTCTTTTTGCCGACAGCAGTATGTCCTGTTCTTCCATTTCCCGCCCGTCACCCTCGTTATGCGGACTCGTTAGTTGAAGAATACGCACAACAGATTTTGGGTCGATGGGAGGTCGACGCGCGGGACTTCGTTTACGCACACGAAAGCAACCCAGTCGACCTGTATCGTACATTGTTGCGAATTGATGACGCGCGGCAGAGAGTCTTTGCTTCGACTACCGGCTCTCATATCGTTCTGTCGCCGCTAGGCAACAAGGCACTGGCCGTTGGGATGCTGATGGCTTGCCTTGAGCGCGACTTCAGCGTCGTCTCTGTGGAGGCGCTTGGATACGAAGTTGATGAGCCTACCTTGACTAACATAGACACAACTCATTGCGAAGCGATTCACGTTTGGATCGCAGGGGAAGCATATGCTAAGACGTAGTACCGGCAATTCGGCCTCGAAAAACCATATCCGCCATGCGGAGGGGCATGGCTTTGTTCTCGGCTCGGGACTTGTCGCACTGGATGTCGTGCTCGGGTCCAAGCACACCATTGTTGCCGTTGGTGGAACTTGTGGTAACGTCCTCTTGGTACTTCGATTTCTTGGTTGGCGAGCTTCGCCAGTGAGTCGATTGGCGAATGACACATCCGCAAGACTAATACTTCAGGAGATGGATGCGTGGGGTGTTGACACGACCTACGTTACTCGAAATACAGGGGGGAAGACCCCGGTTATTGTGCAGACAATCAAGAAGAATAAGGCCGGCGTGCCAACCCCTCGTTTTTCGTGGTATTGCCCATTGTGCGGAAGTCGCTTTCCGTCTTTTTGCCCCATCCTTACAACCTTTGCGGAAGAGATGGTCAGTGAGATTCCAGCACCCCAAGTATTTTTCTTTGATCGTGTTTCAAGGGGAATCCTACGCCTTGCAGAAAGAAGCTCGCAGCTCGGTGCCGTAGTTGTATTCGAACCGACTTCGATTGGTGACGTCAAATTATTCAAGGAAGCTTGGTCCCTGGCGCACATAGTCAAGTATTCCACCGATCGAATACGGGAATTGCCGGAGCTAGCCAGCACCGGACAGGATCCGATCCTTCACGTCGAGACGCTAGGGGCCGGCGGTTTGCGGTATCGACATCGCATTGCCTCGTCGAAATTCGGCAACTGGCAGTCTTTAGAAGCTCCCCGCCTGCTAACCGTCGTAGATTCTTCTGGCGCAGGAGATTGGTGCACTGCCGGGATTTTGGAGTACCTATGCAGGCGCGGCATTAATGGCTTGCGCAGTGCCAGTGGCAAGGCTGTCTCCAGCGCTTTGACATTCGCGCAAGCCCTTGCAGGATGGAGCTGCATGTTTGAAGGAGCACGAGGCGGAATGATCGCCTGCACGCTTGACCAGTGCTTGGGCGCAGTGAAAGAGATACTGCATAGAAAGCCCCACAGCGCACATGAGTGCATCGTGGGCCAAGCCGATGGCAGGAAAGTCCGAGCATCAATTTGCCCCGCATGCAATCAGCCCTACGAGGTGTTTCAAGCTTGACCATCACCACCAGATCATTCTGCAATTCGTACCTTGAAGAGCTTTAGACCGTACCTTCTTTCTCTGAGTTGAAGGATACTTGGGCGGCAACAAGGCCATTGAGCCACGTCGAGAAAGAAGCGGGGGGAAAGGTAACACTCGACTTGCCAGCTACCGGGAGCTGTTCCCGACCGGCTCAACTACCACTCATGCGATGCGCGGGTACCAGCGCGATCTGCTGTTGCTAACTTGCCCTGAAATTCGGCCGAATAGGGCGCCCTGGCGACATTTGTAAGCGTGAGCGAGTCCACGATCGGTAAACGGTCCACCTGAACCCCGCCCTATTCTTGCGCTTCGCCGCCCGTCACGTTTCTGGCGACGACATGTACCAACACCATTTTGTGCAAAAAAAATGTGGCGCGTCAAACGCGTGTGAACGGGAAGTGGATGTTCTTCCTAATCGCACGTGAGCTGTTCGACTCCATCTGCCGCCGGCCCAAAACACGAAACAGGAGCGGTCTAAAAGCTCAACGAGTAGTGAGCCAATCAACGTTGCGCAGCACGCCACTCCGAGCGGCATTACAAGTTCGATTGGAACGCTCCCTTTTGCGGACTTGAGGAACCACTCAGAAGATACTACCCGACTATCGATTTGAGGATCGGCAGTTCCAAGAGCAACCTGACTCCACAGTTTTCAAGGCGATTGGAGT
>CAUJJY010000021.1 GCA_963205155.1 Candidatus Zixiibacteriota bacterium
GGTTTCTGCCAATCTGCGCTTCATTTTACGCGGCAACGTAAGAGTTGTACGTCCGTAATGACGCAGCGACGAGATATTCGTTCAGTCGCTTGATATTATTATCGAACAAGTGGGGTTGGAGTGAAGCAGAATTTGACTAAGTGATGCGAATGGCCTGTTTATTTCCCGGGCGGGTTAGGTCTTTTCGCCTTGTCGACTCGTCAAAGATGTCAAAATTGAACTTCAGGGCATTCCGATTGACCGCGATTTCATCCAGTCCCATTTCGGCACGGTTCATCTTGGTCGGAATCCAGGTTAGCTCAAATCCGAGCTTTCGTTTGTAGAAAAGCAACAGATCGCGAAAGCGCAAAAGGCTCTGCGTCGCAGATATCTTGTTGTTTACTTGATAGACAACGATGGGCGAATCAGTGAGTAATTTGATTCCCTTGCCCTGAAAATGGTTCTGATTGACCTGCATAAACCGGATTAAAGCGATTCCCGCGGCGTATTCACACTCATATCGATTGCCTTCATGTTGTGCGCGGAAAATGACACCATAGTCGGGAACAGCGAATGAAATGAGGCCCTTGTTGACCGCAAGTTTCTCGTGATGCAGATTCGTACCGTGAAAGTAGCAACTTAGCATAGGTCCTCGCATACCCACCCTTTTGCAATCCTTGTGCCGTAATTTCCCGGTATCAGAAGCAAATTGCACGTATCTCACAATAATCGGAAGGTGCTGTATTACAAGTCCTTGCATAGATTGGAAGTTGCGGCGATTGGCGAGCAAGGCTGGAATGAATACCTCCCACTGCGCAGTTAGTGCATTCGTTTGCGCAAGAGGGAAGATTATTCGGAGAGGGATTCGTTGAGTCGAGCCTGCATTTCCGGGCTGACGGTCATGTACAGGCCGCTTGCTTCCGCGATCAATTTCCCCCGATCATCGGTCATATTACCGATCGTCTCGATAACTCGCCCACGTACTTTGCTGACCGATGCCTCAAAATGGAATCGCGAATTGAGATTTGCAGGAGCCTTGAACCGAACCTCCATCGAAGCTGTGACACAGATGATTCCTTGTGCCAATGCCGCCTTGATCATCACTTCATCAAGAATGGTCGCAATTATACCGCCGTGGAGAATCCCCTTGTAACCTTCATGACGGCGGTCGGGCTGGAATTCGGTCCAAGCGCGGTTTCCTTCTGACAGGAATTTGAGGTTCAGACCGATCGGATTATCGGGACCGCAGACAAAGCAATGATTGTAACGGACGACTTCCTTTGGCATTCACCGAGTATAGGGCGAGATGGCGGTGCAGTCAACTCCGAAAAGCAGTTAACTCTTGGCACATGCAACCATTAACGAAAAGGCACGCCCAAAGAGCGTGCCTTAAGAAAACGAAGTTGATTGAAGGCTTATTGATATTGCGGCGTTATAGTAAACGCGTAGGTTTTTTCGCCGTCGGTCGCCTCAACCATTGCTTGACCATTCTCATTGAACTCGATATTGATATCCCATTCAATCGAGTTGGTCCCGTTATCAACGATCACCGAAATGACTAATTCACCTCCGTTGACGGTGGTGTTTTGCCATTCATTGGCGTAGTCGATCGTGTAGGTGACGTCATTAGCGGTGAGGTCAAACTCGTAGCTGATTTGCTTTTGCTCGCCGGAGACTTCATAGTAGTGATCAATCGTATGATTGAGATGACCATAGAAGTACTGCGTCGGTTCCAGGCGATTGCGGAAACTTAGGTCTGCGTAGCTCCGCAGATCGGTGTAGTCGTCGTCCGTTCCGTTGTATACCGAAGTCTGATGATGAATCAGATCGAGGCCAGTGCAGTGGGAGGGACGATAGAATTGCATGACATTGGTGCCTTCCCAAAACCGGGCGGAATCCACAAAGGTCAAGCTGTAGTCAACACTTGTGGTGAGACCGAGATACAGAATATGCCAGCCGCCAACATAGTTGTAGAGGAGGGAATCGGTCGGGCCGAGCACCGGTCCATCGTCCCACTCAACATCCGTCGGGAAGCGATTCGGTTTGTAGGCATACTTCAACGAGACACCCAGAGTCGAATCAACGACCGTAGTGATGGCCGCTTTCAATGGTTGAAATTCGGGGGAATTGGGATCGCCGACATTGGCATTGTTTGGATTGGCATCATCCGAACAGCCGACGAACGTGAACATTGCCGCGAGGACCAGAAACAGTCCCGCAATTATACTGCGGCGAAACATATGAGACTCCTTTGAAGAAAGATTAGTTCTTCAGTCGTTTGTCATCCATTAACACGAGCATGATCGCTTTCTGGATGTGGAGTCTGTTTTCGGCCTGATCGAAAACTACCGAGTTTGGACCGTCAATCACCGAGTCGGTTATCTCTGCATTTCGCAAAGCGGGCAGACAATGCATCACCAGACAGTCAGGCTTGGCCAACTTCATTAAGTTGTCGTTTACCTGGAAGTCCTTCAGCAGTGCCGCCTTTTCCTCCGCCAAATGCTTCTGACCCATACTCGCCCACACATCCGTATAGACTACATCGGCATTGCGGACGGCTTCTTTAGGATCGAAGATAACCTCTACGCGGCCAACCTTTTCAGCCTGTGCCAGTTTGAGTAATTCGGCATCCGGCATGGTGCCGGGATTCGTGCCGACGACAAAGTGGATCGGGAAACGCCGCGCCAAGTTGATGAACGAGTTAGTGATATTATTCCCATCGCCCAGGTAGACGATTTTCAGTCCATCGAGCTTTTTCTTCTTCTCTATTATAGTGAAGGCATCCCCGAGGATCTGGCATGGATGCAACAAGTCCGTCAAGGCATTGATTACCGGGATGTCTGCGTGTTTAGCCAATTGCTCGACATCGGAATGCGCAAAAGTCCGGATCGTAATCATCGCCAGATAGCGAGAAAGCACCTTGGCGGCGTCATAAATCGATTCGCGCTTTCCGAGTTCGATTTCCTTTTCGGTAATATATAATGAGGTACCGCCCAATTCGCTGACGCCGACCTCGAAAGAAATGCGCGTCCGCAGGGATGCCTTGTGGAAAATACAGCCGACCGTTTTGCCCAGCAGCGGCTTAGGCGTGATTTCCCCCTGTTTCATCTGACGGCATAGTTCAAAAACCCGGTTCATTTCGTCGGTCGTAAAATCGGTTTCGGCAAGAAAGTCTCTCTTCATGGCGCGCTTCTCCTCTTAATCATAATTCAAATCGCGCTGAAGCTATCGGGGGAGGTGAAAAGAGTCAAGGAAATTTGTTGATGACGTCGAATAGAACTTATCATATTGGAATCACGTAAGTATATGGGAAATTGGACACACCTGCACCGACGTAGTTTATTGGTCGCGTACAGGGATAGGTTACGGCGAAGGTCAATCGCCGCTTGGAGTTGGAAGGGAGTACTTTATGAGAATGTTCTGGGGACTTTTGTTAGTACTGTTGGGCATTGCCTTTCTCGGTGATAACCTCCGTTGGTATGAATTTGACCTTGGCGATATTATTCATCGATATTGGCCGGTGGTTTTGATAGCGCTGGGCGGATGGATGATATACGAAAAGACGCGCCCCAAAAAATACGATTTCGAGTGGACCAAATTCGATGGACATCAATACAAGAAGACTTTCGGCGATGTCAGCCTCAAGCCGCAGTCGATTGATCCAAAAGGCATGCGGGTCGAAGAAGGCATGGGCGATATCAATCTTGACCTTTCGGCAACCACATTAAATGCCGGTGAGAACTATATCGAAGTGAGCCTGGGAATCGGAGATGCTAAGATCATTCTTCCCCACGGTGTTCCGGCATCGGTATCGGCGCAAGTTGGCGCCGGCGACGTTGAAGTATTCAATTCGCGCAAGGACGGATTCGGATGTCAAATGGAACACGTCGATCCCAACTACCATAGCGCCGAGATCAAGGTCAAGTTGTTCGCTAAGGCGGGGCTGGGTGATGTGAAGGTGAGTCGGTAGAGAGCGGAATTTACACAAATCTAGTGCCGCTCGAACGGAGACTTGTCGCGCACTATGGAAGGCAGCTGACTTCTCGTTTCGATAGATGCAAATGGTTTTGTTATTCCCCCTTAGCAAAGGGGGTTAGGGGGTTGTATTAGTCCCTACCCACCTGTCGATGTAATCATGCAGTACGCAAACTATCCCTTCCATATTCCTCTTCACGTCGCTATCTGCAAAACGCAGTACTGTCAAGCCAAGCGACTCCAAGTACAGCGTTCGCTCTGTATCGTATCGCTTTCGTCCCAGATGGCTATCGCCATCGATTTCGATTACCAAGCGCAATTTGTTGCAATAGAAATCAACGATGTACTGCCCAACGGGTTTCTGCCGCATAAATTGATACCCACGAACTGTTTTTCCTTTTAGCTGATTCCACATCAGTACTTCGGAGAGTGTGCTGTTATTGCGGAGTTGGCGCGAGCGTTGTTTTAGCGAATTGCTATAGTGGATTCGCATAGTTAAGAATACAACCCCCTAACCCCCTTTGCTAAGGGGGAATAACGAACGAACAGAGATGCTATTCTAACACGGGTGCGCGGAAACTGTGTTGGGCGTTTCCTACACCTTCGCGCCGACCGCCGCCTTTTCGCGTAACTTCATTGTGAAGTGGCGGAGATACTGCGCTTCGTACACGAACTCGAATCCGACAAGCTTCTCTTTGTAGCTGCAGATTTTCTCCATACAGAGAGCAACATGCATCAGATGAGCATTCGTGTAAACACGCCGCGGCACAGCCAGGCGTACCAATTCGTACGGTGCGTATTCGCTCGTGCCGGTATTCGCATCCTTGGTTTCGAACATGATCGAGCCAATTTCGCAGCAGCGGATGCCGCCTTCGCGATAGAGCGCCACTACCAGCGATTGTCCCGGGAACGCGCCCTTGTCGATGTGCGGCAGGAACTCGCCGGCATTGATGAACACCGCATGGCCGCCGGTGGGTTCGATGATCGGAACGCCGCGCTTGATCAACTCCTCGCCGAGGAAAGCAACTTGCTTGGTGCGAAATTCGAGGTAGCGTTCGTCCAAGGCTTCGTAAATTCCGCGTGCAATCGCTTCCAAATCGCGTCCAGCCAAACCACCGTAAGTGCGAAAACCTTCGATCAAAATCATCAAATTCGTGATCTTCTGTTCCAGTTCGCCGTCGTTCACGGCGAGAAAACCGCCCATGTTGACGAGGCCGTCTTTTTTGGCTGACATCAATGCGCCGTCCGCATAGCTGAACATCTCGCGGGTGATGTCCTTCACTGACTTGTTCTCGTAGCCTTTTTCGCGAGTCTTGATGAAGTAGGCATTCTCGGCAAAGCGTGCACAATCGAAGTAGAATGGGATTTCAAACCGTTTGAGAACAGCGCTCACCGCTTTGATATTTTCCATCGATACCGGTTGACCGCCGCAAGAGTTGTTAGTAAGAGTCATGAAGCAGGCCGGAATTTTGCCGGCGCCCTTTTCGCGGATGAAGTCCTCGAGCTTGGCGACATCCATGTTACCCTTGAACGGGAACTTCGCGTGCGGATCGCGGGCTTCCTTGCAGATCAGGTCAATTGGAATTCCGCCCTTGTGCATCGTATTCGCGCGAGTGGTATCGAAATGCGTGTTGTTGATGACATAGTCGCCCGGCTTGAGAATTGTCGAGAAAAGCAGATTCTCGGCGACGCGTCCCTGGTGAACAGGAATGAAGTACTTGAAACCGAACACATCGCGCAGGGTCTCTTCAAAGTGCTGGTAATTTCTGCATTGCGCATACGCCTCGTCGCCGAGCATCATCCCCGCCCATTGGTTATCGCTCATCGCGCTGGTGCCGGAGTCGGTCAGCAAGTCGACAAAGACGTCCTGTGATTTCAAATTGAATATATTGAAGTGTGCCTCGCGGATGCGCTTTTCGCGTTCTTCGCGAGAAATGAGATTGATTGGTTCTACGACTTTAATTCGGTAAGGCTCGGCAAAGTGGTCCATCGTCTGCTCCAGGTAAATACTCGACTCTGCCGGGGCGTGACTTACTTCCCGGCCGACGCGGAATCAATATATCTCAAAGCAAAACGATTACAAGGTGTTTTGGGGAGTAACTGACGGACGTTGCCCCTCTCCCAGCGGGAGAGGGGTTGGTGTAGATTATGATCTGAATTTGTCGGAATCTATATCTTTCCGCCCAGCGCCTCGAAATTGATGAAATCGGCGTGATGCAGGATCACCGACATCGGCGTGCGGTAGCCTTTGTCTCCTTCACCGGCGTGTGTCGCAATGAGATGCACGATTTCCGCCGGAAGGCCGTGCTTCATCGCCAACCCTGCTCCCGAGAATGGATGGCGTACTAACTTGCCGAATTCTGATTTGCCGAATTTGCCGGCTTCATTTTTGTATTCCGAGAACTTGCCGATGTCGTGGAGCAAACCGCCGGCTATTAGATAATCGCGATTGATCGGGATTCTGTCACCGAAAAACTGCGTCATGGAGTCGGCAGCACGTAAGGCAGTATCGGTGACGGCGCGAATATGATGAATCAGACCAACTGGAGTTCCGGGAATCAATAATGTAAACGGAACCTGGTCGAGTTCTTCTTTCTTGAAACCGCTCAATTCGACGGCTTCAACCATAACATCGAGGACTCCCTCGCGCAGTTTAGCATCCTTGATGTCGTTCAATTCGGGAAATTTGGATTTGAGGAATTCTCTCACGACTAACCTCGTTTAAGTTTAAATACCGGCACTACTTCGCCGATGTTGATTTTTCTGTCGTTAAATAGCTGGGGACGGCTGAAGGCTCCGAGCGATTTGAAAGTCGCGTCATCAATGACTTCAAGCTGGCGAAGAACTTCACAGATCGCCGGAAAGAGCCCGCGCGTGTTACCGTCGATGACCTTAATCGCAATCCCGATGCCTTTGGATACGACGCCGATGGTTTCTACGGCTTCACCGCCGACTTTGAGAATCACGTCACCCTTGCAGGCTTCAGTTACGGCGAGGTCGCAGCGCTTATTGCCAGAGACCATCAGGGGAAATTGCGACATCGCGTCGTAGATGGTTTGATATGCTTCGCGGCGCACAGGGCTGGCAGCGGTTCTGGTTACAATGCATGCATACGCCTTCGCCATATTGCGCAACGGTAGGCAGAAATTTGGGAGCGAACAGCCGTCAGT
>CAUJJY010000022.1 GCA_963205155.1 Candidatus Zixiibacteriota bacterium
TTACTCCGGAGTCGATACTTTTCTGACCGCTCAATATGGAAATTTCTCCCAGGACCCGCTGTTTTGTAGCGTCGCATTGGGAGATCTGGGGTTGCTCTTTGGTTCACCCTGCTTGTACTCCGGAAACAGTTGCCAGACGGAGATAGGCGCTACGGGTGGATACTGCACTGTTGTCTGCGGTGACGCTAATAATAGCTGGGGAGTGAACATTTCCGATGCCGTCTTCTTAATCGACTATATTTTCGGAGGAGGCCCTGCGCCGATGTCGACCTGGCATGGAGACGCTGACTGCAGTGGTCAGATCACCGTGTCCGACGTCGTCTACCTTATCAACTATATCTTCTCCGGCGGCCCAGTACCTTGCGAGAGTTGCCCTTAAGACGCGATTGTCAGATTCGATTTCGAAACCACAGTTCGACAGACTCTTCCGACATTGCGGTATTACGGCGATTTGAAGCTTATGTTACCCCTTCATTATATGTCATTCTGCATTCACAATTGTGACTCCTAAGTTACCCCCCCCCCTAATTGCTGGTAAATCATTGTCTTGTAACGTATTAAGTGGATAGCCCCTGCGGCCGCTCATAAAAAATTCCCAAAATCGATTGACGGCCTGCAACCGAAAGAATAAATTAGCGTACTATTGTTAGCACTCACTTGAGATGAGTGCTAACAGAACTGAAAGCACATTGAACATAGGGTTACAACTTTAACAATCACCATTTACCATTAATAGGAGTTATCTAATGAACATCCAACCGTTGCAAGACCGCGTTCTGGTCAAGCCGCTTCAGCAGGAAGAGGTCAAGAAGGGCGGAATCATCATCCCCGATACCGCCAAAGAAAAACCGCAGGAAGGTCAAGTCATCGCCGCCGGCCCGGGTCGTCTCTCCGATGAAGGCAAGATTCTGTCAATGTCCGTCAAGGTCGGCGACAAGATTCTCTATGGCAAATACTCCGGCAGCGAAGTTTCAGTTGACGGCAGCGAATTCCTGATCATGCGCGAATCCGATATTCTCGCGGTACTTAAGTAATCCAGTCACAACAAGGAGTCCAATACAATGGCTAAGCAAATAGAATTTGATGCGATTGCTCGCGAGAAGCTAAGAAAAGGCGTCGATAAGCTCGCGGATGCAGTCAAGGTTACCCTCGGTCCCAAGGGCCGCAATGTCATCATCGACAAGAAATTCGGCTCACCGACCGTTACCAAAGACGGCGTCACCGTCGCCAAGGAAGTCGAACTCGAAGATCATTTTGAAAACATGGGCGCCCAGATGGTGCGTGAAGTTGCCAGCAAGACCTCGGATGTCGCCGGCGACGGTACCACCACCGCGACGGTTCTCGCCCAGGCGATCTACAACGAAGGTCTGAAGAACGTCACTGCCGGCGCCAACCCGATGGGTATCAAGTGCGGTATCGAGAAAACCGTCGTTCGTATCATCGAAGAACTCAAGAAGCAGTCCAAGCCGATTTCCGGTAAGACCGAAATCGCCCAGGTCGGCACCATCTCCGCCAACGATGACAATCTCATCGGCGACCTGATTGCCGAAGCGATGGAAAAAGTCGGCAAAGACGGCGTCATCACTGTTGAGGAAGCCAAGTCAACCGACACCACTCTCGAAGTCGTCGAAGGTATGCAGTTCGACCGCGGCTATCTGTCGCCCTACTTCATCACCAATCCGGAAAACATGGAAACCGAGATGGAGGATCCGTACATCCTCATCCACGACAAGAAGGTTTCCTCGATGAAGGAACTCCTCCCGATTCTTGAGAAGATTGCCCAGACCGGCCGTCCACTCTTGATCATTGCTGAAGATGTCGAGTCCGAGGCTCTCGCCACGCTCGTCGTCAACAAGCTTCGCGGCACACTCAAGGTTTGCGCTGTCAAGGCTCCGGGCTTCGGCGATCGCCGCAAAGCGATGCTCGAAGATATCGCTGTCCTGACCAGCGCCAAGGTGATCTCCGAAGAGCTTGGCTTCAAGCTTGAGAACACCGTCCTCTCCGATCTCGGCACCTGCAAGAAGATCGTCATCGACAAGGAAAACACCACTATCGTCGAAGGCGCCGGCAAGGCCGCTGACATCAAGGGCCGCATCGAACAGCTCAAGCGTCAGATCGACGACACCACCTCCGACTACGACCGCGAGAAACTGCAGGAACGCCTTGCCAAGTTGGCCGGCGGTGTGGCAGTGATCAACGTCGGTGCCGCGACCGAAACCGAAATGAAAGAGAAGAAGGCGCGCGTCGAAGATGCTCTTCATGCCACCCGCGCTGCGGTTGAAGAAGGTATCGTCCCGGGCGGCGGCGTGGCTCTTCTGCGCACGATCCCTATGATCTCCACCATGAAGCTTGAAGGCGACGAATTGATCGGAATGCAGATCGTCCGTCGTGCCCTTGAAGCTCCGATTCGCTTTATCGCGGAAAACGCCGGCCACGAAGGTTCGGTCATCGTTGATAAGGTGAAGGGTGAAAAAGGCGCGTTCGGTTTCAACGCCCAGACCGGTGTTTACGAAGACCTGCTGAAGGCCGGCGTCATCGACCCGACCAAGGTCACTCGTTCGGCGCTGGAAAACGCGGCTTCAATCGCCTCGTTGCTTCTGACCACCGAAGCTATTATCTGCGACAAGCCGGAACCCAAGGGTGCCCAAGCTGGCCCAGCCATGCCTCCCGGCGGCGGCTACGGCGACATGTACTAAATCGTTTTAATACGATTTGCCTATAATAGACGCGGCGCGGTATCACCCGCGCCGCGTTATGAAGAACTGGATAATGTCACTTGAAACAACTCTCTTACCAATAGCAGGTATGTTACATTGATCGCTGGTAAATCGCTTGAGGAACTCCAGTGGAATGATATCCTAATATTCCTTGGGGAGAGTCGCAAAGAAGGGTGGACATTAGAGTACAAGGGATCAGAAACAAAGAACATACTCAAATCCGCCTGTAGTCTTGCGAACACGTTTGGAGGCTACATTGTGATCGGAGTAAATGAGGAGAATGGACTGCCAGTACCTCCGTTTGAGGGGTTACCCTCTGGCGAACTCACTAGAACAGAATCTGCGATTCGCGACAGCCTCTTGAGTAACACCTATCCCGTTCTCAACCCAAAAATCAAATCTATATTTAATAGCGATATGACCCGCGGATTTCTCTTACTGCAAGTTCACCGCACGAGTTTGTCACCATACGTACTAGAAGACAAGCACATTTATAGGAGATTTAGAGATCGGAACAATCCAGAATACTTCTACGATGATAGGGCGGATTTTGAGTGGCTGGAACACATGCTTCGGACGAAAGCGCCGGAGTGGGATTACTTCAACTCGCAAAAATCTCATTTCTTGGACATTCTGGAGGGAACAAATGTTGTCTATGCAGGTGGCTCGAAAGGCAGAAACCAACCGGGTTCATATCATTTCTTGTCCTCGCCAAAGTACCAAGCAGCGATTCTCGAAGATGGCGAATTTGAACATTCTATTGAAGATCTAAGGTCAAGACCCATAATGCTTGAGAAGCGCGATGCTTACAGCCCTTTCTTAGCACTTAAGTCAGTAGATGGTGGCTATTATAGGTTAGTAGAAAAACACTTTCCAAACTTAGCCTACTTTGGAGAACAAGGATTAGTCGGATTCTTTGATGTCCTGCTCAGTGTTTCAGATGATGTCCCACACTTTGACATTTTAGAGTTGTCTAGTAATTGGGACGCATTCTTAAAGATGATGTGGCAATACTACCAAAAATTGGGCATTGATACTCACATTGTGCTCGAAGTAGAGATCCTGAACATACTTGGTTTACATGGATCGTGTGGTTCCGGCAAGTTCGCTTGGGCAG
>CAUJJY010000023.1 GCA_963205155.1 Candidatus Zixiibacteriota bacterium
ATCGATTACAAGTTCATACGCGACTCCCTCACCGGGGCAGACGCCACCATCACCGTCGCAATAGACAAGAGAACGCAAACCGGAAGAATCGATGAGAGCTGAATCGTTGTACCAATCATCGCAGTTGCCGAGTGAGAATCCGAAAGCAGTATCAAGTGAGCCACCTGCGGACAAATGCAGAGCCACAAAATACAGTACAGCCGGTCTATCGCAGAACAAGTATATCGGCAAGTGCATCTTGACCAGTGAATCACAACTCGTGAGCTGGTAACTGGGCGGCAAATACCGTACAGTGTCACGAATTCCAAGGTCCTGCCCATGTGCCTTTTCCGTTTCCAAGATTGAGCACAATCCCAGCAGGAACATCGCTCCCGCAACCAGGATTCTCAAACGACGATGCGAATGCAATTGAACCATGAAACCCTCCGTACTCGGAAGATAGTCGGCACCCCATCATTTGTCAATAAACATCTACCTCAATATCGACCTTGTGCGGAATCGAACAATCTCCCCCCAATAAAGAAACGTCCCAACCTCGCGGTCGGGACGCCTTCTCTATCATCATCGCTTTTCCGATTATCTATGCACTACTTGCCGGCTTTAGCCGTCTTTGCTGCCTTCGCCTTCGGCTTGGAAGCGCCCGCCTTGGCTGACTTGGCTTTCTTCGGAGCCGAGGTCTTTGCCGGAGCATCGCCCTTCTCCTTGGTCGCCTTGCCCTTGCCTTCCTTCTTTTCCACGGTCTCGACCGGCTTGTCGAGCAGAAGCTCGATCACCGACACCTCGGCGTTGTCGCCGCGGCGCATGCCGGCTTTGATCACGCGCGAGTATCCGGAGGTCCGCTCGCCCATCTTCGGAGCGATCTCTTCGAACAGCTTCTTCAACGCGACTTTGTGCGGCATGTAGCTCGCAACCAGACGCTTGCTGTGCAGCGTGCCGTCCTTCGCCTTGGTGATCAAACGATCGACGTAGGGACGAAGCGCCTTTGCCTTCGGCGTCGTGGTCGTCATCTTCGAGTGCAGGAAGAGCGACGCTGCCATGTTGGAAAGCATCGCGTTACGGTGCGTGGCCGTGCGGCTTAGCTTTGCGGTTTTCTTGCCATGATGTAACACAGTATCACTCTCCTCAATCTATTCATTCGCGATAAATTTGGAAATATCCATACCCCAGCTCATGCCTTGCTCTTCCAAAATGGCGCTAAGCTCGGTGAGCGACTTGCGGCCGAAGTTGCGATACTTCAGCATATCCGATTCCGACTTGGTCACGAGATCGCGCAAGGTCTGGATATTCGCGGCGCGCAGACAATTCGATGAGCGCACCGAAAGTTCGAGTTCATCAACTCGGGTATTTAGCAGATTACGGACGCGCACGATCTCTTCGTCTTCCTTCTTCTCTTCGACCGGAATAATATCCTCGTCGATGTGAATGAAGAAGCGCAGATGGTCGGCCAGCAACTTAGCGCTGTAGCCGATCGCCTCTTCCGGAGAAAGCGAGCCGTCGGTGGTGACTTCCAGCGTCAACCGGTCATAGTCGGTGCGCTGGCCCACGCGGGTATTTTCCACATTGTAATTGACCTTGATCACCGGGCTGAAAAGCGAATCAACCAGAATCGTTCCGACCGGACGGTCGGGACGCTTGTTCTGATCCGCCAGCACATAGCCGCGGCCCAGATCCATATCGATTTCGATGTTGAACTTCTTGTCTTCGGTCAACTCGATGATATGCAAATCCGGATTCAAAATTTCGATATCGGCATTGGCTTCAATCTTGCCCGCATTGTATTTGCCCTTGCCGTTGATCGCCAGCTTCAAGGTCTTCGGATCATCATTATGCATCTTGATCCGGAGCTTCTTCAAATTCAGGACGATCTGCGTGACGTCTTCGTAAACGCCCGGGATCGTCGAAAATTCATGCTGCACGCCTTCGATGCGAATCGAGGTCACCGCAGCTCCCTGAATGGCCGAGAGCAGAATTCTCCGCAGCGAGTTGCCGATCGTAACACCGAATCCGCGCTCCAGCGGTTCGAGCACGAAACGCGCAAAGCGTTGATCCTCCGACACTCCTTCGGTCGCTACCTCTTTCGGCAGCACCAGATTTCTCCACTTCATTATAGCTACTCTCCTTGCTAAACTACTTGCTGTACAACTCCACAATCAACTGCTCGGAAACCGGAACCGGGATGTCGGCACGCTTCGGAACCTCAAGCAGTTCGCCCTCCAGTGAAGCTTTATTGACACGCAGCCAGGGCAAGTCTGATGAACGATCGGAGTTCTTAAGCGCCATGTGAATAATATCCAGCTTGCGCGACTTATCCTTCACGCGGATTAATTCGTGCGGTTTCAACTGGTACGACGGAATATCAACGATATGCCCGCCGACCACAAAATGGCGATGACGAACCAACTGCCGCGCAGCGCGGCGGGTCGGCGCAAAGCCCAAACGAAATACAACGTTGTCCAAGCGGCATTCCAGCAGCTGCAACAGGTTCTCGCCCGTCACGCCCTTCATCCGGTTGGCTTCTTCAAAATAGTTGCGGAACTGCTTCTCCAGCACGCCGTAAATCGAACGCACTTTCTGCTTCTCGCGCAACTGAATGCCGTACTCGGACAGCTTGCGGCGCATGCCCTGGCCGTGCTGACCCGGTCCATACGGACGGCGGTCAACCGGACACTTCAGTGAATCGCAAACTTTTTCGCCCAGACGGCGGCACATCTTATGTTTCGGACCTGTATATCTTGCCATAACTACTTACCTCCCCACCCTATACTCTGCGCCGCTTGGGCGGACGGCAGCCGTTGTGAGGAATCGGAGTGACATCTTTAATAGCGGTGATCTCAAGACCGGCCGCCTGCAATGAACGTATCGCCGCTTCGCGACCGGAGCCCGGGCCCTTGACCCAAACCTCGATCTTGCGCAATCCCTGGTCGATCGCTTCCTTGGCCGAAGAGGTCGCTGCGAGCTGGGCCGCAAACGGCGTCGATTTCTTCGAACCCTTGAATCCGGACTTTCCGGCCGACGACCAGGCAATCACACCGCCGGTGGAATCGCAGATCGAAATGATCGTATTGTTAAACGTCGACTGAATGTGAGCCACGCCCATCGGATCGATGCGACGCGCTTTTTTCTTCTTACCTTTTGGTTTCGGATTAGCCAATTAACCTCTCCTGTATCGGAAAACTAAATATCATTTCAATCCTACTTCGTCGGCGTTTTCTTCTTGCCGGCGATTGTCCGCTTCGGACCCTTGCGCGTGCGCGCATTCGTCTTCGTGCGCTGTCCGCGCAGCGGTAATCCGCGGCGGTGACGCAGTCCGCGATAGCTGCCGATATCAATCAAACGCTTGATATTCATGGCGACTTCGCTGCGAAGCACACCTTCGACGCGGTAATCGTTTTCAATCACGCTGCGCAGCTTCGCAACGTCTTCTTCCGTCATCTTGTGAACGCGCAGATCAGGATTGATTCCGGTCTTCTTGAGAATCTCACGCGCCGAGGCGGGTCCCAGACCGAAAATATAGGTAAGCGCAATTTCAAGGCGCTTTTCGCGCGGTAAGTCTACGCCTGCAATACGAGCCAATTTATCCTCCTGATCCTATCCCTGACGCTGTTTGTGACGCGGATTTTTGCTGCAAATCACCCGAACAATGCCGTGGCGACGAATTATCTTACAGTGCTCACAGCGCGGTTTTACTGACGAACGAACTTTCATATCATAAACTCCAGAAACAAATCTTCTACTTATATCGATAAACGATGCGACCCTTGCTCAAATCGTAAGGCGACAATTCCAACGTCACCTTATCACCCGGTAATATCTTTATGAAATGCATTCTCATCTTGCCGGAAACGTGCGCCAGCACCTTGTGCCCGTTGTCGAGTTCTACTCTGAACATGGCATTCGGCAGTGGTTCCAAAACTTTACCTTCGACTTTAATGGTCGCTTCTTTGGTCATCAATTCTCGCTAACTGTTAGTGCTACGATGCCGTCATTCGTCACCGCGTAAGTGTTCTCCCAATGAGCGGAGAGCTTACGATCAGCGGTCACGATTGTCCAGCCGTCTTCTAATGTCTCAATCTCCCAGGTCCCGGCATTGATCATCGGTTCAATCGCCAAAACCATTCCCACTTTGAGAACCGGTCCCGATCCGGCGGAACCGTAATTCGGAATCTGCGGATCTTCATGCAAAGCACGTCCCACGCCGTGTCCGACTAAATCGCGAACAACGGAATAACCGTTGCGCTCGGCGTGCTTCTGAATAGCGCTCGAAATATCGCCCAAACGTCCATTCGGTTTGCCTGCGGCAATTCCCGCCTCCAGCGACTCGCGGACAATCTTGGTAATCTTCTGTTTCTCTGCACCGGCACTGCCTGCCAAAAATGTGCGAGCGGCATCGGCATGAAATCCGTCTTTGAAAACGCCGATATCCACCGAAACCAAATCGCCATCCTTGATCTTCCGGCGGCCCGGAATTCCATGCACGATCACCTCGTTGATGGAAATGCACGTCGATGCCGGGTAACCGCGGTAACCGAGAAACGAC
>CAUJJY010000024.1 GCA_963205155.1 Candidatus Zixiibacteriota bacterium
CGCTGGAAATACATTTAAGGCAACAGCTAAACCGGTCTTGATTGGAACGGCGGTCGTCGGTGCGACTACCTTGATTTTCTCCATCTTGTTGTTGCTGTCGCAGCGATTGGGCGGCGAGGTTCATGGCGAGCGGACATTACAGAGTATCACCGATATGTTGAACGCTGCTGGATCCTATTTCTCACTTCTGAATGCGCCATTCCTACTGGGATTGATCTCTGGTGGTGCCGTGATTTATTGGTTCACCGGCGCGTCAATTCAGGCGGTGTCGACCGGAGCCTATCGTGCAGTGGAGTACATTAAGGCGAACATTCGCCTGGATTCCAGCGCTCAAAAGGCGTCGGTCAAAGACAGCAAGAAGGTAGTGGAGATTTGTACACAGTATGCCCAGAAGGGTATGTTCAATATTTTCATTACCGTGTTCTTTACGACTCTGGCATTTGCCTGCGTCAATGAGTATTTCTTTGTTGGATATCTGATCTCAATCGCCGCCTTTGGTCTGTATCAGGCAATCTTCATGGCGAATGCCGGCGGCGCCTGGGATAACGCAAAGAAGATCGTTGAAACTGAACTTCGTGAGAAAGGTACCCCCTTGCACGCAGCAACAGTCGTCGGCGATACCGTTGGCGATCCATTTAAGGACACCTCCTCTGTCGCCATGAACCCGGTCATCAAGTTCACAACGCTGTTCGGTGTACTCGCGGTAGAGCTGGCAATTGAATTGGATGGGACTACGCGGATGCTGCTTGCGGCGGCATTCTTCCTGGTCTCGGTGGTCTTCGTTTACCGCTCGTTCTATTCCATGCGAATTAAGAGCGAGTAGTAGATCAGCGTCAAGTCAGGAATCGTTTGACAATCAGGCGGGTCGATTATTCGGCCCGCTTTTTTTTATGTCGTAGTCGCACTCTTGCGATCGATTTGGTTCCGGATAAGCGCAGAAATTACCAGGTAGATTGCCAGTACTATGAGAGATAGCGAGAGCACTCCATTGATTAGCGTCGTATCGAAGCCTTTCGCTCCGGCGAGGCTTGCCGAGCTAAGCTTGATCAACGACCAAGTCGTAATCACCAGCACAAACAGCATCGGCAGCAATGTGAACGCGATCCGTTTGCGGCTGTGATGAAGCCACATCGAAACGGTCAAGAGAGTCAGGGCCGCAAGCAGCTGATTGGCTGATCCAAACAGTGTCCAGAATCGCACCCAAGAACCCTCTGGTGAAAACAGAATGAAGTACACAGGCAGGGCCATGATAATCAGCGTGCCAACAGTGCCACCTATCCAGGTTTGCCAACCGGTGAGTTCCTGGAAGATATATCGAGCCAGCCGTGCGCAAACATCCAATGTGTCAAACACAAATGTCGAGAAAGCCATCGCACCGAACGTAATCGCAAATTTTAGATTTTCTTCGCCGATTATCAACGACATGAATTTGCCTATCCCGTTTCCATAGATCGTGCCCGGTTTCAATCCAGTGATCTCTGTGCCGGAGACGATCATGATTGTTCCCAAGGCAATCAACGCAACAAATCCTTCAGCCAGCATGGCACCAAATCCAACCGGTTGCATATGCGATTCTTTGGCGATTTGCTTTGAGGTCGTGCCGCTGCACACCAAACCGTGAAATCCTGAGCATGCTCCACAAGCAATCGTAACGAACAAGAATGGAAACAGTGTGCCCGTCATCCCGCCAACATCCCATGACCGAAACGCCTCTTGCTTGATTTCGTATCCACCGAAGAATATGCCCACGATGCCCAGAGCTAAGGCCATATAGAGAATGAAACCGCCAAGATACCCTCTTGGCTGCAGCAGTATCCATACCGGCATCACTGATGCCGCCGCACAATATGCAAGAATGATTATCCCCCAAGTCTTGACATCAAGAATTAGCAAAGTCGAAATCTGTGTTCCCAGCCAGACGATAACTAATGTCGCCGGTACAAAAATCACCGTCAAGAGCCACAGCGGTGGATTCAAATAGCGTTGAACAATGCCCATGACGATGGCGAGCAACAGATACATGATAGCCGCGGCGGCGACGGCACCGCCCGGATTAAAGGCTACATCGACCCCTGCCATCTCCTCTGTCTTGCCCACAAAACTCGATGCCGTGATATCCGTAAAAGCGACGATCACGTACATCAACGTCACCCAGATGAGCGCCATCATGGCACGCCCGGCTGTTGTGCCAAGGTGCTCCCTTGTAATCTCCGCGATCGAACACGCGCCGTGACGAACTGACGCCGTCAAACTGGAAAAGTCGTGTACAGCGCCGATTAACACGACTCCCAGTCCAATCCAAAGTAGACATGGTAGCCAACCGAAGGTTTGACAGGCGAGAATCGGACCAGCAATCGGACCCGCGGCGGCTATAGCCGAGAAGTGTTGAGCAAACAAATAGAACGGTTTGGTCGGAACGTAGTCCACACCGTCGTCCCTTAAGATCGCAGGCGTTGCCTTGGAATCATCGATTACGAATTGTCTGGCAACCCAACGACCGTAGAAGCGATACGCAAGCGTTGTAAAGACGATGAAACAGAGTGCGATTAACGGTAACTGCATGATTTATCTCTTCATTCCAACGTTGAAGTTGACAAGTTCACTGTTGCTAAAATCTGTGTTCGTCTCTATATTTGAGTATCAAGAAATCGTTTGCAGCATTGTGGGCAACACATTTTTGCCTTGTATTGGAATTTCCATTGGAAGGAGCACCCAATGTCCCGATTCTTACTCTTATTCACTGTGGCGGTTCTGTCGCTGGGACTGCCGGCGATCGGAAACGCACAGGCGTGTGGTGATGCTGACGGCAACGGGGCGCTGAATATCTCTGACATGGTTTATATGCTCAACTACCTTTTCGAAGCTGGTCCGCCGTCGCCTGATTTTGACATTGCCGATTTTGACTCACATCAGGAGTGGACAGTTAACGATGCAGCTGTGATCTTAAACTGCACATTCGGAGGGTGTGACCCCAGTCAATTTTGTCCTCCCACCATTCCTGCATGGAATCCCGCTGTAACATCTGGTTACCGAATCCGACACACTTCTGCATTTCCGGCACATCTTGATCACAGCGTTGTCAATCTCGCTTTGGATGCGGCTGGACTAACCGGTTTTCAGTTGCCACTGCGAATTCTTGTTGATACAATTCCCGCTCAAATCGACTCAGTTCAATTTCCGGTGAATGGAAGCATATTCGAGGGAGATCCCAATTTCCTGGTTCTGCCGTCAACGCCAGGTGTGTTCGTCTTGGCCAGTCTTCCGATCTTTTCGTATCCGTCCGGGTCGACACCACTTGCACGGGTTTTTGTTTCGGCGCCGATTGACACAGCATCGCGTCTGATCCATCTCGAATTCGCAGACTACGTTCCAGCACAGGCTCCTCCCGGACACGATGGCCCAATCACGCCGATGATCGCCACTTGGAATGTTCCGGTCAAGCCCAGCTTCTTCGGAACTTGTTGTCTCGTTCCGGGAGATGCCAATGGCGACGGAGCATGTACTATCTCTGATGCAATTTACCTGATTAACTACTACTTCGCCGGTGGACCCGGGCCAATGCAATGCCCGGCGCTCGGCGATGCCAACGGCAGTGGTACACTTAATATCAGCGATGCGGTGTGGATTATTAGCTACATTTTCATGGGTGGCCCAGCGCCGTTGTGTACTTAGTGGGAACTGAAAACAGCCAATTCCTGATGTTCTCGACCGACGAGTGACTGAGTCTTACTTGTGTATCCGCTTGAGGAACTCCTCAACTTCGGGCACCCCGCCTTGGAAGATCAAATAGCCATTGTAAGGCTCGCGGTCGGTGATTTCATCGACCACGGGAGTCAGCATTAGCTCCTTGACCTTCTCGAGGTCACTCGTCTGCCCGAGCGCCCACGCAAGTTTGATATATGCTACTTCCGGCAGCATATTCGCCAACGGGATGATCCCCTTGCTCATCAAATCGCGGCCGGTATCGTAAACAAACATGTGAACATATCCCCACAACGTCTGCACAGTCATGTACACCGCCATACCCTCCTTCGCACATCTTTCGATCGCAGGATAAAGCGGCTTGTTGATGTGTCCCAATCCCGTCCCGGCAATGATTATCCCCTTGTATCCGTTGTCTATCAGTGACGTGATCATATCGGGCATCATATTCGGGTAGTAGTACACCAGTGCGACCTTCTCTTCGAAGAACGGTATGATCTTAGCCTTGCGGTCGAGCCGGCGCCGATTGTACTTCGGTTTGAGAGGCGTGATCTTCTGTCGATCCACCATTGCCAAAGGAATATCCCCTATCGTTCGGAAAGTCGACCGATAAGATGAATGCATTTTGCGCACGCGAGTGCCCCGATGCAGTAGACCGTATTCATCCGAGGTCGGACCGAACATACAGACCATCACCTCGGCGATGTCAGATTCCGCCGCGGTCTTTGTGGCGTGCATTAGATTTAGTGCAGCATCTGATGATGGCCGATCGGAAGACCGCTGCGATCCCACCATCACAATCGGAACCGGTGAATCCTGCACCATGAATGACAGAGCGCTGGCGGTGTGATGCATAGTGTCGGTTCCATGTCCGATGACGATGCCATCTATCCCCTTTTCAATTTCCTTGCCAATGGCAATTGCCAGAGTCTTGTACTGTTCCGGCCCCATATTTTCCGAAAACACTGCGAACAACTTCTCTGTCGAAAGATTGCAGATGTCGGCTAACTCCGGAACTGCGCCATAAAGCTCGCCCGGTGAAAACGCCGGAATCACAGCGCCAGTGCGGTAATCCAATCGTGAGGCGATTGTCCCCCCCGTGCCCAACAACTTGACATTGGGGCGACCAGCTCGATACGGAAACTCTTTTTCCGGAATCTTGTAGTGGGCTTCCTTATAGCCCTCTTCCGTCATATTCGTGATCGTCTCGGTGGCGATGCCGATGTTGTATCCGGTCGCGAGTTTGATCACGACATGCTGTTCGTCGTCATTTTCCGATCTGGGTAGCAGAATGCCCTTGAATTCACCCCGGGTCGTTTCGACCTTTGTTTGGCTCCAAACGCGCGCGTTGAATTTTTGCAGCGTCGCGAGAGCATCGCCCTTGTAGCCTTTAAACAAATCAACCATGGACGATCTCCTTCGAAACCCGCTCGTGTAATTCACGCAGCGACACATTGCCCACAGCGCGTTTGCGCATCTGCCCCATTACCCAGCGGATTTTGGCTTCGCGACCCTCACGCTTGCGAATCTCCAGATACTTGCGGCGCAACGCTGGTAAGAATTCGAGAATCTCCTCGATTCTCTGTTCGCGAAAATCAATTGTCGTGAGAACCGAATCGAAGTCCATATTAGGATGGGAGTAAATTACCGGAAGCATCTTCTTGAGAATTTCGTTTCCTAACTTGCGTTGCTCCACGAAGAGCAGCAATTTGCGTATCTTCTCGAAGCTGAAATCCGGCTGTGCCTTCTTCTTCCCCTCCAGATTTTTCAACCCGTGACCAAACATCGTCGCGACAAAACGCGGCGTTTGTTTGCACTCCGAGATCATCGTTTCGATCAACGGGATAAGATTATTACGCAAGATGTAAGCAAAGCAATCCTCCGGCACCTTCCAATCGCGTAACTGCGCGATACGATCGGAAACATCCACAGGCAGAGATTTGCGAACTTCGTTTATGACATTGTCGTCGATCGAGATCGGCGCCGAGTCAGTGTCAGGATACATGCGGTCCGCACCGGGAAGTACCCGCTCAAAAATCGTCGTCCCATCGGAAATCGACTTACGCGTCTCATTCGGCACTCCGGCCATGGCAAGCTTACAGCGTTCTTCGATTGTTTCCAGCGCGGTCTTCATGTCGTCCGGCGGTCCCCACAGCACGATCTGTGCGTCACCCGGCTGGGCATCGAGATAATCGCGGATATCAACCAGTTCTTGTTCGTCGCCAAAGAGATGTAGCTGCTCCGAATGCAGCATGTTTGGACGTTCCAGGCATGCGATGACCTTGAGTCGGTCGCTGATTTCATCGGCAAACATCCGGTCCGGCTGCGTGAAGTGTGAGAGGATTCCTTCAAACTTCGGCAGGTTGATTCCCAACAAATGCCAACCTCGCGCCCGGACGCGCTTGATCGCCTTCTGTTCCCGAGGCAGCAAATCCGGGTCAAGCTCCTTGTGCGAGATCGCCCAGCTCTTAGGATCCAACCCCCGCTTCGCCAGTTCAGCTTTGATCAACAACAACGAGCGTTGGCGAAACGCTTCGACGTGAACCAAGTTCGGAATCCACTGAATATGCGCCACACCCTTGATTTCCACACGCGTGCCGCCGGTGATGCTGACATTGACATCTTCCCGCGCCGCTCCCATACCTACTCTGACTTTGCCGGAAGCCCGATTCAAAAACCGAATGTAATGTGCCGCTTCGGCAGCTTCGTCGGGCGTGAGCATATCAGGATACGTTACCGTTTCAATCAAAGGCATTCCCAGCCGGTCGGTGCGATAAACGCGCCAGTGGCCGATATCGGAGACCTCGCGGCAGGAATCTTCTTCGATTGATATCTGTATGATGCGGACAGTCTTGTTCTTGAGCGGAATGCTTCCCTCGATACCGACAATCGCAGTGCGCTGAAACCCGGTCGGAATTGAGCCGTCGAGATACTGTTTACGCGCGACATGCAACACGCCGACGATATTCGTCTTGAGCAATAGGGCACTTTGAATCGCAATATCCAGCGCCACGCGAATTATGGGAAATGGCGGCGTGTCATCGATATCATAGGTGCACGCAGTTGCGTCCTTGATGCGATATACGATGTTCTTGCGCGTTTTGAATTCCATCAAAGCCGTTCCATCGTATTCGCCCAGCTCCGAAAGGGTCGGCCGCATGTGACGGATTATCTCGGCGTCATAGTCGTCTGCCTTTTGATAGATTCCGGCAGGACAGCGACAGAAGAGTTTTTGTTTCGTCAGTAATTGTTGGTGAACTTCGAGCCCGCACTTGAAGCCAAGAGCACTGTAGGTTTCCGGCGTCGCCGCTGTTCGCGGCAAATAACCCACTTCTTGCATGGTGCGCTCGTAGTTGTCGGATGGATTGAAGCGGTAATTCATATGGGGGAGAGTATACCTAATTGGCGATTAAGGGGCAAGAATGTTGGAAGGAAATTCGGAGCGTCTAAGTTCTTACGGTGTCATTTCTTGCGGAACTCGACGCAATGGGTACAAGCGTGCCTACGGGGCAGCAATTGACTTCAATACGTAGATCGACCACGGAGCGATCTTCGTTTCGTTGACCCATTCAAACGGGTCTTCTTCGCGCGCCAGAGGATTATACTTGGCTTCGACTTCCAGTCCGACTTCAGCAAACAAAGCACGATAGTCGCTGTCTGGCCAGATCACATCATCGACTGGCCGGCTATCCGCAATGTCAGTATTGATAATCTTCACGATTTCGCCGCATTTGGCATTGCGATTTTCGGGAAAGTCCTTGGTCGAGAATGACGCCCATTCATACCAATAGATTTCCGGTGCAGAGACGAGATTGACGAAGCGACCGCTCGGGGCGAGCATGCGCCTGATTTCCTTCAGGATGCCCAACTTTTGCTCCCGTGTTGGGATATTATCGAAGGTAAAAGCTGACTGGATGAGATCGAATGAAGAATTTTGAAGTGAAGCAAATCCATCGCTGCCAATCAGACGATAGTCGCCCATTGGGTCGATCTGTCGCGCCAATTCCAACATGCTCTCGGAAATATCGACTCCCGTCACACTGAATCCGAGCCGTTCGACAAAACGCGTCGAACGTCCCGCACCGCAGCCAAAATCAAGTGCGCGCTTACCGGATACATGTCTGGCGATAATTCCCGGCAGGTCCCGAAATGCCAAGTAATAGGTCCCTGGGAATTCTAGTTTCGCGTAGGCTTCGGCCATTTTGCGGTCTTCGTAGGCGTTGAAGAAGTCGGTCATGACTAGGCTTTGGGTGGTTGGTTTTCCTTAGAGTATTGCCAAAGTGCGCGATCTAGTTCTCGCATCGTCAGTCTATTTTCTTGAGCAAGTTTGCGACAAAACACGGAGTAGTCATTCCAGAACGCGAAGTTGTAAGTGGGCAGTTTCTCAAATCCAAGGCTCCACAGTGCCCTAAAGTCAATTATTGGATATCTTTCCGGGAACTTGAAGTGAAGGATGACAGAAGCACTAGGCCAATCGACGCCATTAAGTAGTCTCAGTACTTCGATTCGTAGACGTTCATCCTTCGTGCCAAATGACAATCGAGTGATCTCTTTAAGTACGTCTCCGGTCACAGATTTCACCCGTTTCTTGGTTCTTTGCGTCTTCCAACCCATAAGCTGCACAAACGTCTCACTATCAAGAAACTCCATTTTCTTCAAGCGGGGTGCGAGTTTCTCTACAACATGTTCGTTCGGATCGTTGTATCGCCCCGCAAGCTCGTGGAGTCGCGATGGGCTGAATTGTAGCGTGAATTCTGTCATAACTACCTTTCGAATCGGGGCCAACTATATACCTCATTGTCTGTAGCCAGATTTCTGGAGACAGACTCCGACGAAAATCACGAAAGCCGTCAGAAATTCTCCTGACGGCTTTTGTACTGCTGCCCATCGCCTAAGCTGGATTCCGGCTTCCGCCGGAATGACGAGAGAAAGTAGACATTCTACGGAATTTCTAAGTTCTGGACTCGAGACTCTGATATAGGTACAAAAAAGATAAAATCAATGCTTGGTAAAAATAT